>JBGSHQ010000236.1:0-5392 GCA_041752095.1 Bdellovibrionia bacterium | reverse complement strand
TGGGTTTAGAAACGAGAGTTTCGATTTCCTCAGGGCCAGCGCCTGGGTATGTGGTGTTCACCGACACGACTGGAAAGGTGACGTCGGGGAAGAGGTCGACACCAAGGCGATTCATGCAAATCATACCCACAGCAATCATGAGAATAATGATGCAAGTGACGAATGTAGGGCGCGAAATCGAGAGTTTAGCTAGATCCATGAGTGATAAACGCTTAGATTAAGCGCCTCCGAAAATTTTCATTTGGGCGATGATTTGTAAGATTTCGCTTTGGGATTGAATCTTAGTCGCTTCAGCCTGGTTTAAATCCGTATCGAAAAGCAGGGTCTGATAGGTAGTCGTTCTTCCGCGCTTTAGTCGTGAGCGTTCCGAAGTTGCTTTTCGTTTCTGGATTTCTGAAAGTTTTAAAGCGATTGCATAACGCCGTTTCGCTTCATCGAGCTTTAGAACGAGTTCTTTCCACTGTATTTCCTGCGTAAAAAGAGCTTGGTTCTGTAAAGATTCAGCCGCAGTGACTTCTTTTCCGTATCCTTTTACCGCATCGATTTGTGAGCCGATGAGTATTGGGGTTTCAAAACGAATACCGATTACACTCGTCGGTCGAGTGCTGTTCAGCGAATTTGAAAATGCAGTTCCGCTCTGTGCTTCACGAGAGTTCAGTGCGTAAGATCCATAAACTTCAAGCGTGGGTAGATTTTTATTTTTTCCAATAACGGCAGCTGCATGTTTCGAACGGGTTTGCGCCATGGCGACCTGAACATCGTCACGGAGCTGCGCACGCGCTGGAATTTCTGAGTTAACGGGAGGAAGAGTTAACGATTCGTAAACGACATCCCCATCAATCGTCCTGAGTCGATTAAAGTCTCTGGATGCTGATCGTTCTGCATCGATTGCGGACTGGAGTTGGAGGTTTCTTGCCTCCATGTTTGCCTGGGCTTGGAGAAGATCTGAGTCTTCACCTAAGTTTAGTTTAACTCTACGAGAACTCCACTCGAGTATCTCTTTTGCATATTTAACCGAGTCTTCGCTGATCTTTCGTAATTCACGTGTTGAAGCGAGTTTTATATAAGCTCCTTCAGCTTCGGCACGGATGGACTTTGCTTTAAAGCTTTCTGAAAAGCGCGCGATATCTGCTCCCGCTTCGATTGCATTATTCTGTGCACGCGTTTCAGATCCAAATCCATTTCTGAGGAGAGACTGAGAAAGTTCTATTTTCGGCATTCCTTCGTAAAACTTAGGGCGAACTGGAGTCTGAGTGTAATCAAAGGCTTCAAGAGTATAACCGAGCTTTGCCTTTAGTCCGAATGGAGTGAGTTGGGAGATTCCAAATGTGTAAGTATCGGTTTTAAATTGATCGTACGCACTTGGAAAAAGTGAATTCGTCATATTTTCATCGAGGTGTTGATACTCAGCAGAAAAAATCGGGGAGTAAAAAAGAGTCGACTCGGAGGTTCTAAGTTTAGCTCCTTCGGAAGCTTGCTGTGAGGCCTTCACCTCACGATTTTCAGAATTGACCTGCGAAATATAACTCTCCATCAAAAGTGGGCTTTCAGGAACTGCGGCATCCGCATTTAGAAGAATCTCCCCGAGCATGAGTATAATAAAAGTGGGGAGGAGTATCGCAAGTTTCCAGAGTGAGTTCTTTAGCATAGTCATGTTCAATTCAAGTTTTGTTCAAGGTTCCACTCATGACGAGTCCCATAATCGTTTCGACAATTTTTTCACGGTGCTTAGGATCTTTAAGTCCTCGCTTAAAGATCATTTCGTGCATAGCATTCATCTGAACGGCTTGGATGACGGCTCCCATGACAGTTATAACTACGTAATGAGGTTCGATATCGTTACGTAAAATCTTCTTTTTCTTCGCCTCACTAAAGAAATGGATCATTTTCTGGATCCCTTTCATGAAAACACCTTCGAATAGGTCTTCAGTGAGGGGATTCGAGCCGAGACATTCTTTATGCATAATGAGCATGGTGTCTTGGTCGAGAATGGCGTTTTGGAAATAATCCTCTAAAAAAAGAGTCAGTCTGACGCGGAATTCTTCGGCGGATTGTGGGGTTTTTAAAAAGGTTTCAGTCGCGGTGAGACGCCGTTCTCCGTAAGCCTGAATGCAGGCCCGAAATAGGTTTTCCTTACCTTGATAGTGATAGGAAACGAGGCTAATGTTTACGCCCGCTTCATCCGCGATGTCCTTAACAGTCGCGCCATCAAAACCTTTTTTTGCGAAGATCTTTTTAGCAGCGATGAGGAGTGCATCTTTAGTGGTTGCACTGGTTGGCGT
The DNA here is from genome assembly GCA_041752095.1 of Bdellovibrionia bacterium. Classification (GTDB taxonomy): domain Bacteria; phylum Bdellovibrionota; class UBA1018; order UBA1018; family UBA1018; genus JACMQW01. Next base: position 3,110 of record JBGSHQ010000236.1, on the reverse strand, counting down.
GGTTTCGGTTGCGGACATGGAATGAACTATAAACGATTTTTTAATAAATTCAAACGATCATTTGAATTTGGTAAACAAGTATTTAACTCGTCTTGTCACGAATTTAAATTCTGAGTTTAAATTAAATTAATGACTGTACAATAATGCGAACTCTAAATATTTTACTTACGAGTGATCGAAGTACCCGTCACAACCTTAAAATTTTAAGAAAGAATAGAAACAATGATTCATTTTAAAAATAAATCCTCCCTGATTGCGCTTAGCTTTGTTCTCCCCATGACAGCATTTGCTGTTAAACCGGCACCGAAAGTAAAAGATGAAAAAGTATCGTTTAGCCCAACTGCTTCTATTGTGAAGTGGGAAGGAAAGAAGGTCACCGGACAGCACGACGGAACGATCGCTGTAAAAAAAGCTGAAATCACGATGAATGGAAAAGATTTAAAGGGTGGTGAAGTCGAAATTGATATGAAGACGATCGCGAACACTGATTTAAAAGACGCCGAATACAATAAAAAATTAGTCACCCATTTAAGTTCCGAAGATTTTTTCCAGGTAGAAAAATTCCCTACCGCACTTTTAAAAATTAAAAGCTCGAAATCAGTTCCAGGTTTTGCTGGACCGACTTTCGAAGTGACTGCTGATCTCACGATCAAGGGCAAGACGAACGAAATTAAGTTCCCCGCATTAGTGGATACTAAAAACGGTGTCACGACCGCTAAAGCAAATATTACGATCGATCGTACGAAGTGGGAAATTAAGTATGGCTCTGGAAAGTTCTTTCAGGGACTGGGTGATAAGATGATTAACGACGAGTTTAAGCTCGATGTCTTGCTCGCTTCGAAATAATTTTTTATTTCTTAGAGCTTTTTAAAAGGGAGTCCGTAGAGAACTACGGACTCCCTTTTTTATTTAAACTTAAACCCACTATTTGCGCTGGGCTCATCATCGATATTCGAAGGCTCTCGAACCCGTCTTCGAGCCGTTCCGTGTGAGTCCTGTTCTACCTCATCCGCCGATCGGAGCTGGATCCTGGGCTGAGTGAGTGATGTACCGGTGTTTCCATAAGTCTTGGCAGGTTGATCTTTCGAGGGAGAGTCGGCCAGCGTAGGTGGTGCATCTTCTAGTAGAGCGGGATGATAGTCGGGATAGATCTGAGTCGGCTCTGGAGCAAGCGCGAAAGTCTTCACATTGGTTAGCGTGTTATTCGAAACGATGATTTTATCGTAATCAGTCGTACTCGTGTCTTGAAAAGTTTTAAAACTATCCTTCATCGGGATTGAAAGGAGTGCACGGCGTATGAGTGTATAGGGAACTCCGGTGAAACCATACTCAATCACCATCACGGGCTTTTCCTTATTCGTGCGGTCGATCTTCATGCCCAGTGACTTCAGTCCACCTTTCGGATAGACGTGGATCTCGAGATTATTCTCCCACTCGATAACATCCACTTTTTTAGCGGTCGCGCCACGTCCATCGAGACGATCGAATTCTTTTGGCTCAAGTAGGGTTCTTTTCGGACCACTCGAAGCGGCAAAAGCAGAGGCGATAAAGAGTGCAGATAAAGTGAGAGCAATGCGTCGCATAGTAAAATCCCTTCAGAAATCTTTTCGGCAGATTTTGGGTTCTTCAATATGCGTCACCGTTGACCCTGGGCGAGCCGTGCGTTAGGTTCGCGGGATGGCTGAAAAATTTGCGTTTTCTATGTATAAGGTCTCTAAAATCTACCCGCCGAATAAGCAGGTGCTTCGCGACATTTCTTTGTCGTATTATTACGGAGCTAAAATCGGGATTCTCGGTTTAAACGGCGCGGGTAAGTCGACGCTTCTTAAAATCATGGCGGGCGAAGAGAAAAATATCTCCGGCGACGCAAAAGCCACTGAAGGTTTTACCGTCGGGTACTTAAAACAGGAACCCGAGCTTAATGATGCTCAGACCGTTCGTGAAAATGTCATGGGCGGCATGGGTGAGATCGTTGTCATGATGAAACGGTTCGAAGAAATTTCGAATCTCTTCGCGGACCCTGATCTTGATCCTGATAAAATGGATAAACTTCTCGAAGAACAAGCGAAAGTTCAGGAACGGATCGAAGCACTTGATGGATGGGAGCTCGACCGTAAATTAGAAATTGCGATGGATGCGCTTCGACTTCCACCACCTGACTCGCCCGTAAAAAATCTTTCTGGGGGTGAGCGCCGTCGAGTTGCACTCTGCCGCCTTCTTCTCCAGAAACCCCATATTCTCCTACTCGATGAACCGACGAACCATCTCGATGCCGAAAGCGTTTCGTGGTTAGAGCAGTTCCTTCAGAAATACGAAGGAACTGTGATCGCAGTCACTCACGATCGTTACTTCCTCGATAATATCGCAGGATGGATTCTCGAACTTGACCGCGGACACGGCATTCCGTGGAAAGGGAATTACTCTTCGTGGTTAGAGCAGAAACAGGCTCGCCTTGCTCAGGAAGAAAAATCAGAAACGAAACGTCAGAAGTCTCTCGAGCGTGAGCTTGAGTGGATTAAACTTTCGCCGCGTGCTCGCCAAGCGAAGTCGAAGGCCCGAGTTTCATCCTACGAAAAAATGCTCGCAGAAGACCGTCCCGGCCGAATCGAAGAGGTCGAAATTTATATTCCCGCAGGCCCTCGTCTCGGCGGAAAAGTCATCGAGGCTAATAATATTTCGAAATCGTTTGGCGATAAGGTCCTTTTCGAAAATCTTTCGTTTAAGATCCCGCCCGGCGCGATTGTCGGCGTGATCGGAGGAAACGGTGCGGGTAAGTCGACCCTCATGAAGATGATTACCGGCAAGGAAAAGCCGGATTCAGGTGATATCATTATCGGTGAAACCGTGAAGCTCGCTTATGTCGATCAGTCGAGGGACTCTTTAAATCCAGAAAATACGGTCTGGGAAGAGATTGCCGACGGTAAAAACGAAACGATTCTACTTGGGAATAAGGAAACTTCTTCTCGTGCTTACTGCGCCCGTTTTAACTTCTCGGGTTCTGACCAGGGGAAGAAAGTGGGAGCGCTTTCGGGAGGAGAGCGCAATCGACTCCACCTTGCAAAGGTTCTGAAGGCCGGCGGAAACGTCATTATTCTCGATGAACCGACGAA
>JBGSHQ010000235.1:0-2470 GCA_041752095.1 Bdellovibrionia bacterium | reverse complement strand
TGCAGGTTCCGTATCGGTGTCACGATGGTAAAGCCAGTCCTGATTATCAGTCGTGTGAACGAATACAGCTGAGTTTACCTCAGTCACGGAATTGATGGATTTAATCGTCGATTTTAAAGTCGGTCCGTGCGTGACCTCAGGAAGGCTCATCCCCGAGCGCATCAGGGAATCTAAATAATCACCCGAAACTTTGCGTACTCCCAGTGGGGCAGAACCGTAGTATCCACCGATGACGGTAACGGCAGGAATTTTCATTCTCCATTTTATGACTTCCTCATTCGTAACGGTAGCGCAGCCCCAGAGGGCAACGAGTTTTGTTTGGCTAAAAACGTTCGGGTGAGAAGTGATGACTTCCTTTACCTGATCGTCGACGAGACTATTTTTAGTCACATGATCGCCGATATAGGTTCCACTGTAATGGTGTCCAGAGATAATGAGTTGGGCGACGGTATCGCCGTTCTGTTCTAAGGTTTCTGCCATTTGCATAAACGCTTCGTTCGGATCAAACTGGATCGCGGCGCCCATCTTCGTAATTTTTTCTTCAGCTTTTGCACAGAGGTTTTCAAGCTCGGCTTTGCGGTTAGGGTTGCAGTTACTTCCGCAGCGCTCGTCATAGTGGTCACTTCGTTCGCAGGCATAAATCGAATTTTCCATGACGGGGCCTAAGCGCTTCGTGGTGGCGAGGTCAGGAATCGTTACTAAATCATAGGCAAGAGCAGCGGCTGCTTTCTCTGCGGCGTTCACTTCGACGAGGCTTGAGTTTAAGTCGATAAAGAGGACGACTTCACGGGCGCTTGCCTGGGTGGCGGTGAGGAGAGAGGCGAGAAGTGTGAGGTGTGCGAGTCGAATACCCATGGCGGAGCTCCAGTTTTAATTTCAGGAGGGGTATATCACTCAATGACGCTTCGCGTCAATAAAATGTATAAACTATTGAATTTTAAGGTATATTTAACAGTTCGCAGAATTTAGCGAACGGTAGAACTCGGCCGGTGGTTTCCTCATTGCCGAAGTCGGATTTCCCTAAGTGGACTTGGTAAAATTTCGGGATGGGGGTTCGTTCTTTAAAGTAGCTAATGTTTTTAGATAGAGATTTCTCTCCGGTCTTACATTCCACAGCGAAAAGGGGTTTTCGATCTTTCAAGACCACAAAATCAACTTCACGCCCGTCGGTATCGCGGAGAAAACGAAGCTCCATTTTAAACCCCTCGGTGTCTTCTAGATAATGGCAGTATTTCAGAAGATGGCTCGCCACCAGGTTTTCAAATCGAAAGCCGATCTCATCCACTCCGCGCCAATCCCAGAGGTAGAGTTTATTTTCCTTTTTAACGGCACGTATTTTTGGACTCCCGTAGGGGGGGATTCGGTAACAGTAAAATACTTTTTCTAAAATCGAGACCCAGTTCACGATCGTTGCATGATTCTTCTGTAAGTCGCCTGCAAGCGACTGGATGGAGAGGGGGGATCCGACCCGTTTCGGGAGCTCTTCGGCGAGAAGTTCGATGAGCTCTAACGTGCGTACATTTTCTAAATCTCGAATATCTTCGTAGATAATTTTTTCAATCCGCTCCTTATTCCATCGCCGCCAGTTCCGGTCGCTCCCAGAGGTGAGCGGTTCCGGAAAGCCTCCAAGCTGGAGTAAGTCATCTAGACCTAAATTTAAGTTTTTTTTTGCCTCGCAAACACTAAAGGGGTGGAGCCTGTAATAGTGGTATCGACCTAAAAGAGAGTCTTGGCCGCGCCTAAAAATATTCAGCATTGCTGAGCCGGTTACGATGAACTGGCGGTGATTTTTTTCTGTATCCCAGAATCCTTTAACCAGGTTTTTCCACTCTCTGTATTTATTGATCTCATCGAAAAGAATGAGAGGCTGATCGGGTGGAAGCTGGCCCTTCAAGAGTGACGATCGAATATTCACGCGGTCCCAGTTTAAATAGGCAGGGTGTTTTACACCCGCATCTTCACTTAAGAAGGAGAGTGCTAAAGTCGTCTTACCGACCTGCCGTGGGCCTGCGAGAAAGACCATCTTTTTTCTGAGATCTTCCTGGATTTGAGGGGTTAAGTAGCGCATGAGTTTATTATACCATACTATAGTTTACTCATGAGTATATTCTAGTGTGCTATAATAAAGTATATTAATATCGAATACTTACTAGTTCTTAACCGCGTTCGTCTTAAAGTTATCCATGAACGAACGGCTCGTAGACGTCTCCGGACACCACGTCTCGACCTGTAGGCTCATTCGAACCGCGGTGATCGGGAATGCTGGAGCGAGCGAGCGACGAATCGTCCAGATGAATCCATTCGGTGATGTCTCAAAGAAGATGAGGTTTGCCGTCGAATCGTGACGGATACGGATGAAGCGATAAGTGCTCTGGTTCGCATTATAGTTCGTATCGGTCGTGTAATCCCAGGTCGAACCATTTTCATGGCCGAAGTTCATTTGATAATTTCCGGCCGCATTCGTATCAGC
>JBGSHQ010000234.1:0-3349 GCA_041752095.1 Bdellovibrionia bacterium | reverse complement strand
GATAAATATCCGAGTGAATGATGTAAAACCCGCGACTATTACTTACGGAGTAATGAGCACGGTCTACGTTAAGGGAACTGCAATCGCGAATAATACCCCCGTCGTAACCGGCGGGGCAGTCACAGCATACACTGTGAGCCCAGCGCTGCCCGCAGGTCTCGTACTAAACGCTACGACTGGAGTCATGTCGGGAACTCCAACTACACAACTCCTTCCCGCACCGTTCACCCTGACGGGAACGAACTCAGGTGGCTCTGCGACCGCGACACTCACAATAGGCGTGGCCGACACTCAGGATCCAAACGCTACCTACACAAACATTAACACCACGATCATGGTCCCGAAATGTACGGGCTGCCACGCGACTGGAAAATTTGCGGGTGCTGCCGATTACACCACCCACACAAATCTGCTCACGACGGTTGTCGTTCGCGATCCACTGAAGAGTTCGCTCTTCTTACGAACCGTCGCTGGAACCGCAGCACCCATGCCTCCGAGTGGTGCGCTCTCTTCTGCCGAATCCTTCATCATTATGAACTGGATCATGGCCGGAGCCCCTGCTCCTGTCGTTGTCACTCCGAGCCCGTCACCTTCGGTCGCTCCGCCGGTGGCAACTGGACAACCTCTTGAGGGTAACGATTCGAAAATTAGGCTCTCCACTCGCACCTATGTTGGTTCAGTTCTTCGAGATATTTTTGGATCCAGCGCAAATACATCTGTCGACATGCTGATCGATGGTCAGGATACCGTCGCGATCATGGGTGGACCTTGTAACGGTTATAGCAATTTTAATACTTCAGCTGGTAATACAATCCCAAGCAGCGACTGTGCGCTTCTTTCTAGTGCTTCGGCAACTTCGCTCCCCACAGGTAGCACCACCCGTGGTGCGATTATGACTCGTGCGTGCGATCGAATTTTACAGCAAGACACGGCTGTTCTAAATGCTGCAGGTTTAGCGATAGGCAACACAGTTACCGCAGCGAACATTCCCGCTGCTACGAAGGCATCACTCGGAAATGCTTATAGTCTTTTTTATAATGGCGCTCCAGCACCATCCTCAATTACAGACGCTCTATTTACCGTTTCATCAGGCGGAACGAGTGCTCTCGATGGTTGGAAGTTTGCTCTTTTAGCCCTTTGTTACGCTCCTGACTGGCATATCCCATGAGGAAATTATGAAGATTAAATATTCATTTGCCCTCATTTTAAGCCTTATCCTCTTGCAATCTGCATTCGCGGCAGACCCAGCTATTTCTCAGCGCGTACTGAGTCCACTTGAAATTTTTTCAAGGTGCTATGCCCATATCACCCAGTTAAAACTTCCTGTGAGCCACCCAAAACGAGCTGCAGTGATTGCTGGGACACTTTCGCCCATTGATGCTTGCATGCAAGTTCTCTCGGGTGCGAATTTAAATACAGCTGGAACAATCGCAAGTACAGTCACGGTTGGAAGCGTGAATGAAAGTCTCTCAGTGCTCAGAACATTCTCTAACTATAATATTTCTCTCACGGAAAATCCGGATTTAAATAACTCGGTTCCAGGCGGAATCTACGCTTACGGAACTCGATTTATTTATGATGAGGGGGAGTTCGGGCTTCATTTCACCCGCGCGATGTTTGCTCCAGGAGCTAAAGCATCCGATATCGTAACGCTTGGAACATCGATGGAGGCGCTTCGCGACCAAGGCCAAAAGGCATCATTCCCAAGCTCCTCATCCCTCATCACGATTCCTACGGTACAGACGGGTAATTTCCTCGGTGTTCGCCTTATGACCGCGAATGCCGAAAAAACAAACCTGAGCCGCACACCGACTGACGGAGATGGAAACCCATTCCCCATTCAAATGCATAGACACGAAGGTGGCGGAGTTATCGGCACACCTGCTTACATTCTTGCAAACTTAGGCCGGGGACTCACTCAGCGAGCAGATGGTGGAATTTCAGTCGCTCGCCGATTTGGAAAAGCGGTTTATAAAGATCTTCTTTGCCGAGATGTCCCCGTCGTTCGTGGAGCAGACGCGGCTCCATTCGTACAAACTGGAAGCAGTCTCCCCTTTAGGAAGTCGACATCTTGCATGCAGTGCCATGCAAGCATTGACCCCTTAGGAAATACCGCTCGAAACTTCATGTATGTTGTCGATGAAGGAAAAATCGGTGGCGGCGCTCCCTACCGTTTTGCCCCTAGTCAGGGTGCAGAAGCGGGTCCAGTCGATTCCGATCAAAACTTTCACCAAAGACCACCAAATGGAAAACTCTATTTCCGAAGTTACGATGGAACACTCATCGATCGCTCAGTCACCTCGATGGGAGACCTCGGGCAGAAAATTTCTGAAACAGAAGATTATTATGCCTGTATTGCTTCAAAATACTTTCAATACTTCACCGGTATTAAAGCAAACCTCCAGGATGCAGGCGATAACACTCTCCCCACTTTATCTGCGGGGGATCAAGTTTACCGGGACCGAGTTATTCAGCTTGGAAAAAGCTTAAAAACTTCCCAAAATATTCAGTCGCTCATTCGGGAAATTATTTCCTCCGACAGTTATAAACGTGCTTCGAATCGAGATTCAAAATGACGAGAAGAACTAAAAATAAAAAAATAACGATGAATCGAAGACAAGCACTAGCGGTGCTTGGAGCTGGAGTGAGTACGCCGTTTCTAATGAATCCGATTTCAACCATCCTCCGCGGACTGGTCGATGGAATGATTACCAGCGCTGAAGCCGCAGATGCTTCGACTCCACCCCGAACACTTATTAATTACCACATGGCAGGGGCTCCGAGCCGCTGGTACTGGGATCTACCGATGTCTCCGTACGCAGGACTCGTCCCTAAATCGATTCCGCTCGTGAGTAACGTCATCAATAACGGAGCAGCTCGGTATCAAACGACAGCGATTAATACAGTTAACGGTGTACTCAATATGCCCTATCTCTGGGCATCCCGAATCGCAACACCGGGTGGATCCATCGGGATGGATGCACTCCTTGCAAATATGCTCATGATTCGAGGCATTCAGGGAACCTCGCAGAATCAGCATCCGAATGGGGCGATGGAAATGACCCGACCCCTAGCCGGTCGTCCAAGCGTAATGGGAATGGTTTCAGACGCATCCAAATCCCCCGTCCAAGCAATCCTCTCGGGAGAAGGCTGGGGACTGAATACTTCGTTCCGCGCAAACCACACTTCTCAAGTCCAAGTAAAAAACGTCGGTGATCCCCTTCGTGAAATTTTAGGACCTTTCGAACGCAGTGGTGATGGACTGAATTCTACTTTTCTAAATCGTCGAGCAGCGATGGATACTCTCATTAGTGGTGCACTTTCTGTACTCGGACAGCATGCCGCTTCA
>JBGSHQ010000233.1:0-5353 GCA_041752095.1 Bdellovibrionia bacterium | reverse complement strand
CACCCATTCCACCCAATCCAGCGGTGAGAAGAACTCGACCTGAGAGATCTCCTTTGAAATGTTGTCGACCCGCTTCGGCGAACGTTTCGTACGTTCCCTGAACGATGCCCTGGGTTCCAATATAAATCCATGAGCCGGCCGTCATCTGGCCGTACATCATGAGGCCTTGAGCTTCGAGTTCACGAAAGTAATCGTAAGTAGCCCACTTCGGAACGATCCATGAATTTGCAATGAGCACCCGGGGTGCATCACGGTGAGAAGGAAAAACCGCAACAGGTTTTCCCGACTGAACGAGAAGGGTTTGGTCGTTTCTGAGTTCCTTAAGTGATTTTACAATCGCGTCGTAAGCCGGCCAATTTCTCGCGGCTTTTCCATTTCCGCCATAGACCACCAGGTCTTCGGGTCGCTCTGCGACTTCAGGGTCTAGGTTATTCATGAGCATCCGAAGTGCTGCCTCTTGTTCCCAGCCCTTACACGAAAGTGTAGTTCCGCGAGCCGCCCTAATTACTCTCTTTTCTGAATTCATTTTTTTCCACCCTGACTCGATCCATTTAGTTTCCTCTCGATCAGCAGATTCTCAATCGCTTGGATATCGAGATAGAAGGTGCGGTCTTTTTTAATCGGTTTAACAGACTTACGAATTTCACGAATAAAACGTTCGAGGGGTTCAGAGGATTTTAGAGGACGATGAAACTCTAGTCCCGTCGTAGCCGCTAAAAGTTCCATGGAAAGAACACGACGAGCGTTCGTTACCACCATTGTTGCTTTTCGCGCAGCCCAAGCCCCCATTGATACGTGATCTTCTTTATCTGCAGAAGTGGGTATCGAGTCGACCGATGCGGGGTGAGCGAGAGTTTTATTCTCAGAAACGATACTTGCTGCCGCAACCTGAACAATCATAAACCCACTGTTTACTCCGCCTTCACGAACAAGAAACGCGGGCAGACCTGATAGTGCAGGATTAATGAGTTTTTCAATCCGTTGTTCAGCGATACTAGCAATTTCAGCAACCGCGATCGTCAGAGTATCCATCGCGATAGAAACGATCTGTCCATGAAAGTTTCCACCCGACAGAACCTTTCCTCGAGAGCCCGCTCGAGGTGGAAAAACGAGTGGATTATCAGTGACCGCATTTACCTCTCGCTCTAAGACATCGCGAACGAATTTAAGAGTATCGCGAGATGCCCCGTGTACTTGGGGCATACATCGTAGCGAATAGGGATCTTGGACTTTATCGCAGCCTTCATGGCTCTGAGCAATTTCACTTTCGCTCCCACGGGGTGATAAAATTTCACGAAGCCGTTTTGCGACATGAATTTGTCCAGGATGTCCGCGTACAAGCTGGATGTCAGGATCAAACGCACTTACCGTGCCTTTCAGAGCTTCGACCGATAGCGCGCCAGAATAATCAGCAATGTCGCAAAGGTATTCCGCATCTAAAAGAGCTAACACCCCAAGTGCAGTCATGAACTGAGTTCCATTAATAAGAGCGAGCCCTTCTTTGGGCCCAAGTCGAACGGGCTTAATTTTAGCAGCAGCTAGCGCCTTTTTTCCGCTGATCAGCTTACCCCGATAAAAGGCTTTGCCCTCTCCTATTAATACGAGTGAAAGGTGGGATAGAGGCGCAAGATCGCCGCTCGCTCCGACTGATCCCTGCTCGGGCACCCAAGGTGAAATACCTGCGTTGAGTAATTTTAAACATTGCTCGACGAGTTCGATGCGAACTCCGCTATGACCCTGTGAAAGGTTCGCGGCGCGTAAAAAAAGCATTGCACGTGATGCGGGAATTGAAATTGGATTTCCCGTGCCGACCGAATGAGAACGAAGAAGGTTGTACTGAAGCTCTTCGAGATCTCCATCAGGAATTCGAACATTCGATAATAACCCGAATCCCGTATTCACACCGTAAATGACTTCGCCTGATTTCGTTCGATCGCGGAGGTAGCGGTGAGCCTTCGCTATTTTTGCTTTAGCCGAAGGAGAGAGGATTACCTTACGGTTAAATAACGCAACTTCTCGAATGGCCTCTAGGGTAATGGAGTCTTTTCCGAGAGTGAACGCTTTCATCTTAATTTCCCGCCTCGATTACTTTTTTAAGAGTTTTAAATGCCTTCGTTCGATTTTTTTGATCAAATATCGCCGAACCCGCAACGAAGCAGTCTGCACCCGCTTCTCGAACAGCTTTTGCGGTTTCAAAGTGAATGCCGCCATCGACTTGGATCAGAAATTGATTTCCGCGGCGAAGATCGACCAGTCGCTCGATTTTTTTAAGGGCCGAGGGAATAAATTTTTGACCACCAAATCCAGGATTAACACTCATGATGAGTACGAGATCCACGAGTGGGAGAACGTCTTCAATGAGTGAGACAGGTGTGGCTGGATTAATTGAAACCCCAACCTGACACCCCTTCTCTCGAATTCGGTGAATGAGTCGATCGAGGTGAGCGGTCGCTTCGGCATGAATCGTAATACAGTTTGCTCCCGCCTCGGCGAAGCCATCAACCCACGCTTCAGGGTTTGAAACCATAAGGTGACAATCGATGTAGCTTTTCGTTTTTTTACGGAGTGATTTTACGACAACTGGGCCGATCGTGAGATTCGGTACGAAGTGGCCATCCATCACATCGACATGCAGCCATTCGGCACCTGCTTTTTCGACAGATCGAATTTCTTCCGCCAGACACGAGAAGTCGGCCGATAAGATTGAAGGAGCAATAACACCGTCTTCAAAAGCTTTCGCTTTAAGACGCTTCCAGAAGGGTGAGATTTTTTTCATCAGCTCGAGCGTACCTGAAGAGGGAGGCTGATTCCACGCCCCCGTAGCCCGTTCATAAACTGAGAAGCGTCGAGTTCCTTCTTACCTTCGGGTTGGAGCCGTTTGATTTCAAGCCCCCCATGCGCTGTGCCGAAAATCAGCATTCCTGAACGCTCTTCAAGCACCCCGGCGGTGCATTTTAAACCAGAATGGACCTCGGTTTGACGCACCTTGATTCGTTCGTGTTTTTCACCCACCTCAAGTACAAAACTCGTTCCCGGCCATGGATTCAGCGCCCGAACTTTTCGATCAAGCTCGATGGCCGATAACCCAGCGTCCAGTGCTTCCATTTCCTTTGTGAGTTTGTGGGCGATGGTGACCTTTGTCGGATCTTGAGGAGTCCCCTTCAAGATTCCCGATGAGAGCTTTTCTAGAGTCGATAAAATAAGTTCTCCACCGAGAAGTGCAAGTCGATCATGAAGCGAGGAAACGGTTTCACGGGCACCGACTTTAGTTTCGACTTGTTCGTAAATATCTCCTGCATCCAGTTCTCGAACCATCTTCATCGTCGTAACCCCCGAAACCAAATCACCCGCAAGGACTGCATGGTGAATGGGAGCGGCGCCTCTCCATCGAGGAAGTAAAGAGGAGTGAATATTGATGCAGGCGATTCTTGGAAGATCCAGGACATTCTGGCGAAGGATTTGTCCGTAGGCGACCACGACGATAAAGTCTGGATTAAGTGTGACTAGCTTTTCGTATTCACCTGGTGCCGTGAGTTTTTCGGGTTGAAATACGGGAAGCTCGAGAGCGAGCGCTTTTTCTTTAACGGGTGAGAAGCGTACCTCGAGTCCGCGGCCCACCGGTCGATCGGGTTGAGAATAAACCCCCACGATTTTATATTTTTTATGAATAGCTTCTAGTGCTGGGAGACTGAAGTGTGGAGTCCCCATAAAAACGATTTTCAATGGGTTCATGGGTTAAAACCCATATTCTTCACGTTCAGACCGTTCTTTTCGAAGTTTCTTCTGTGCCATTTCTTTTTTAAGAGGACTCAGTCGATCGATAAATAGTTTCCCATCGAGGTGATCCATTTCATGTTGGATTGCGATCGCAAAAAGATCCTCGGCATCGATCGTTTTTTTAAGCCCATCGATATTCAGATATTCGAGAGTAATTCTCTTAGAGCGCTGAACCTCAGCGGTATATTCCGGAACGGAAAGGCATCCTTCAGAGGTAGAGGTCTTTCCTTCTTTATGGATGATCTCGGGATTAATGATGATGATCGGCTTTCTTCCTGTGACCACACTTCGCCCAAAAACTTCTGCCCCCTCGGGAACCTTTAAGTCTTCACTCAGCTCCTGGTAATCGTAATCGACATCGATAACGAGGATGCGTTCAAGAATACCCACCTGATTTGCAGCAAGCCCCACACCCGGGGCATCGTACATGGTTTCGAGCATGTCATCGGCAAGCTTGCGATGCGATTTCTCGACACGAGAAATCGGGAGAGCTTTTTGGGTAAGGACTTTATCAGGGAATGTATAAATTTTAAGTTTCGCCATGAGACTTCTATTTACCTTGGCGCGACACAAGTGTGAGCGCAAAGGCTGTAAAAATAAGGGTTGGCGCCCAAGCCGCAACAACTGGAGGCAGTGCACCATTACTTCCCAGAGATAGTCCGATGGAATAGAAAAGCCAATAAAAAAACGTAATTCCCAGGCAAATACCTAGGTCTTTAGCGAGCCCACCTTCACGTCGGCCCCGAACAGAAAAAGGAACACCCAAAATACACATCACAATCGGGATAAAGCTCAGGCTGAAGCGGGAATGGTATTTTACCAGATACGTTTTTACATCGAGTCCCGCCTCATGGTTTCGATCGATATAATTATGGAGTTCGCGAAGTCCAAGACCATCCACTTCCTTTTCGATTTCCTGAAAGTCGCGAGGCGTTTCTGTAATCTGAAGTCGAAGTTCGTTAAATTTTTGGTTCACCGGAAAGGGATCCGAATGCATGAACTGAGTTACAGTGCCACTAACCAGTTTCCAGCCTTGGGGAGTAAATCTCGCTCGGTCAGCATCCACAGTCTGAACGAGATTAAAATTTTCATCGAAGGAATATACCGTCATCCCTAATATTTGTTGAGTTTTAAGGTCGAAAGCCTTCAAGTTATAAATAAGATTTTTAGAACGGTACCAAATTTTATTTTGCTTAATATCGAGATAAAAGTCGGTTCGATGCTGCATCTCACGCCAATAATAGTTCGTGCGGCGTTTGAAGAGCCCCGGAAGAATACTGTCTTGAAGAAAAAGATTCCCAATACAAATCGCAAAAACGAAAACAAGCATGAGAGCGAGAACTCGTTTTAAGCTAATGCCGATCGAGAAGATGGCAGTAAGCTCATTCGTTCGATTTAAGCCAGAGAGCGTCAAAACTGTGCCGATGAGCATGGATGGAGGAGTCATTTGGACGAGGACGGCTGGGATTTGAAAGAGATTAAAAAAAATGACTTGGCGTAGCGGGTAATTTTCGTCCAGAAGCATCCCTGTGATCTGCTGAAAAAAGAAAATCGAGGTCAGCCCAAACGCAGCAAT
>JBGSHQ010000232.1:0-3899 GCA_041752095.1 Bdellovibrionia bacterium | reverse complement strand
GAGTTCTAGGAAAAGTTGAGAAAATATGACTTCTAGCGACATACCTTCGTCCACAGAATCTGCCGCAGAAACCGAAGATAAAAAGAGCGCTGTTTTAGGCTGGCTTCTATTTCTTCCCCTAGGAATTCTCGCTGTTTTTGCGTCGAATCTTTTTATTTTAGAGCCCGTGATCCGTTCGGTTTTTAATCCGCTCGTCGGGCAGTATGCCTACATTATCATTCGGGTCGTGGGGCTCGTTGCTCTCGCGTTTGGGCTCGCCCGATATGCACAGCGTAATCGGTTCCAAACCGTCTCGACTGTTCTTCTCGTGGGTTTTATCGATCAGGTTTTCATTAAAGGACTCTGGGTGAAGCGTGACATGACCGAAAACCCTGCAAGCTGGGCAGGGTTCGAACCAACGAATGCGGCGATTTTCGTGAACCTCGCTACTGGATTTTTATTCTTCGTTCCGATTGTGCTGATTCTAACTTTTCTAGGAATGGAAGCGACTCGGTTTCGGAGTGACTGGAAATATAGACCCTAGACAGTTTTAGTTTCGGTCGTTACGCTTCGGGCATGCAAAAACTTTTAGCGGTCCTGTTGGTGGTAGCTGCGAATGCATTCGCGGCTGAGAGTGATGTTCGGGATTCGAAACTGACGCTTCAAGCTTTCGGTGCTGTGGCGGCTTCTAAGTTTTCTCGGTCCGTCATTAGTACTGCTCTCGATAATCCTCGTGATGAAATTGGTTTTAATCGCAACACTCGCTTCGGTTTAAATGTTGCCTATAGATATAGCGATAAGCTCGAAGCTTATTCGCAGCTCATGACTCGTCGGACTCCGGATCAGGATTATGCTCAGATTGACCTGCTCGCGGTGAAATATCATTTTAACGATCAGTCGGCGCTTTATTTCGGCCGCGTGATTATGCCGACTTTTCTTTTTTCTGAGCAAGCTGATGTCGGGGTTACCTATCCATGGCTAGAACCGCCGATGAATACTTATCCGCTAAACCCGGTAAAATCGCTCGAAGGAGTTCGTTTAATTTTTAGACCAGAATCGACGAATCATCGTTTTCAGGTCGATCTCTATGCTGGGAATGGTGGCTCTCACTTCTCTAATCTACGAGGCGCCTCCTATAATATTTATGATGCAAAACTTCGTGAGGGTGCGGGTTTAAATCTCGAGCTTGAATCGAAGGTTAATGATGACGATCGTCTCGATTACCGAGTTCGTTTAGGTGCTGTTACCGGTCAGGTTCGGCTGGATACTTGGAGTGAGGTTGCGAATTCTTCTTTGATTAGTCCTACAGCCAAGGGCACTTCCAGACTTTACACATCGTATAATCTCGAACAACTCCAGCTCTATACCGCGGGGCTTCATCTAAAGTTTAAAGGGACGGAGCTGATTTCGGAGTATGCACTTCGTAAATCCAGTGGAGTAATCCTGAGCCAGCCTAGTGCGCTTGATCCAGCGGTGGGTCCGATCCTACCTCGTACCTCTGTCGCCTACGGAACTCTTCTCCACAGGTTCGGAAGGTTTGTACCTCACTACACCTATTATAAAATTCTCGAGAATGAAGGAACCCTTCGTCCACATCCAGATGTGGGTGTAGGGAATGCCGCATTACTCGATAGCATTACTGCCCACACCTTCGGTCTAAATTACGAAGTCGATCCGAGTGTGATCGTTAAGGCCCAAGTCACGATGCTGAAAGAATCCTGGAGTAATTCTGCATCAGACCTCGAAGGCTACTTAGGTAGTATTGGCGCTGACTTCGTATTCTTTTAAGGGAAGGAGATGAAAATGAAAAATCTAATCTATTCTGCCTTTTTCTCATTCTTTTTTATCTCACTTTCTGCCAGCGCTGGAAGCGCTGTTTATGTCGTTGGAAATTTCGCTGAAAACGTGAAGCTATCAAAGGACGAGATCTCGAATTTTTACTTGGGTTACTCACGAAGACTTCCAGGCGAGGGGGATGTGGTTACCCTCACGTCGCTTTCAGATAAAAGCTCTACGTCAGTTCTTTTTTATAAAATGGTTATTGGACGAAGCGTCTCAGCGATGAAATCTCACTGGTCATACTTAGTTTTTACGGGAAAAGGATCGGCTCCAAATACTTTTTCGAGTGAAATGGAATTGACGGAGTTTTTAGAAAAAACTCCAAACTCGATCGGTTATCTTTCAGAAGCCCCGAAGTCTAAACAGCTGAAGATTTTACTACGACTGGAGTAGGCGGAACGCTGGAGAGAAGGTTTAACGGTAAGCGAATGATGAAAGTCGTGTTCGTGGAGTTATCATCATAAGTGAGTGTTCCGCCGTGTGACTCGATAATCCCTCGGCTAATGCTCAGCCCTAAGCCCGTGCCCTGACCGATGGGTTTAGTGGTGTAGAATGGGGTCATGATTTTAGCCGCGACTTCTGTAGGCAGTCCCGTTCCACAGTCGATGAATTTAATTTCTACTCCTTGGTCGTTCTTCTCGGCTTGGATTCTGATCCACCTGTTTTCAATATCGATCGAATCTGTATTCTTTTCATCGCAGATCGCGTCGACTGCGTTATTTAAAAGGTTAAGTGCGACCTGTCCAAACTGAATTCGGTCGATACGTACCGCGAGATCTGCGGGTATGTTCAGATCGAGTCGAATGCCGAGACTTTTAAGGCGCTCACTTCCGAGCTGGGTGAGTTCATCGAAAACCGATGAAAGCGATTCGACCGAAGTATTCAGTCCATCACTTGTTCGTGAAAAAGATCGCAGACCCTGGACGATTTTTGAAATTCGAAGAACGGTGGATTGAATTTTTTCAAGTCCGGATTTTAATTTTTCTTTTGATTCGGGGTGGTCCATTAAAGAAAGGCAGCGGGTTGCCGCAAGTTGGATGATCGTGAGTGGGTTATTGATCTCATGAGCCACTCCTCCGGCCATGGTCCCTAAACTCGAAAGGCGTGAAGCCTCAACGAGTGTTGCTCGTTGTTTTTCTCGCTCCATCGCTGCTTCACGTACGGCTAAAGTCATTTTATCAAATGATTCAGCAATTTTTCCGATCTCATCATTTCCGTTATCGCCGATGGTCGCATTTAAATCTCCCTGAGAAACAAGGGTGCATGCATTTTCAATTTTTTTTAGTCTTCTGAAAAGGAGATGAAGAATAAGGAAAACGGTCGCACCTAGTCCTAGAGTCATTAAGATAGCGCCAAAGATGAACTGGCGTTTTAGGGCGTTTAAAATATGATCGAGTGGAGTCACGTCATAGCCGATTTGGATTTCACTCGAACTACCGTCTCGATTTTTTAAAGTCACGAAATGGTCTAAAATTTTAAGTTCATTTTGCCGTTTTTTGAGTTCATCGAGGGGATAAATATTCTCTTTTGCGTCGCCCAGTTTAATCTGCTCCCGAGTCCCATTATAGATAAGGTAAGCAAGCTCATTTTCATTTCGAATTTTTTCTAAAATTTCTGTAAGTTTCGTTTTGTCTAACGTCTCTACGACGGGTGAAAGCGTAATTGAAAGTGTTCGGTTTACGGATTCGATTCGATCAAAAAATGAATTCCGATAGGTTTCTTCGGCACGGTTATAAAGGACGTAACCGTAGGTGAGGAGCGAGATGGTTTGAAAGGTGAGGAGAATCCCGATTACGCGGATTCGAAATGAGAATCTTTTCTGCCCACTCTGCATTTATTTATTAGATCATGGATACTCCAGGCTTTGGACTCTAAAGCGCGCACTATCTTCCGACATAGTATTGACGCCCCATTTTAGATTGAATGAATTTTCGAAGAAGTGTCATCATTTAGGAAATGCCGCACCAACTCTATCCTCATCTTTTTTCCACGTTAAACGTCGGTCCATTTACTTTACCGAATCGTGTCGTCATGGGATCGATGCATACGGGTCTAGAAGAGGCGAAAGATGGACACCGCAG
>JBGSHQ010000231.1:0-1802 GCA_041752095.1 Bdellovibrionia bacterium | reverse complement strand
GACTAGGAGACCTTTTAAATTGATCCTCATCTTCTGGAACTAAAAGATTAATGTTGAGTGTACGTTTAATATTCGAAAATTCACTCTGGACGAGTGTCGACTTTCCGACGCCACGGGGGCCAAACAGAAACAAGCTTCTTTTAACTTTTTTAAAACTGAGTTGCCGTTGTACCATACTCCGGAATATACCGCGAATTCCGGAGTATAGTCTATAACTATTATAGGTCTCTAAATCCCTCGAAGATACCCACCATCGATAACAATCGCTTGACCGGTAATATATGCCGCCTGCTCACTCGCCATAAACGTAGCGACAGCGCCGAATTCCTCGGGACGACCGAGTCTTCCAGCAGGTATTTGGGAAGTGATTTTTTCTGCGGGAATTTTTAGCTCTCGCAGTCGATCCGTGTCGGTATAACCCGGAAGGAGCGCATTCACCGTAATACCAAAGGGCGCAAACTCATTACTGAGCGTCTTAGTCAATCCGAGGAGTCCTGCACGTAAACCATTCGATACAGTAAGAAGATTCATCGGCTCCTTAGCAGCTGCAGAAGTGACGAGCAAAATCCTTCCCCATCCCCGCTCTTTCATTCCGGGTAAAACACCGCGAATCGACTCGGTCGCACTTAACCAGAGCGACTGATAACCTTCCTGCCATTGTTCATTCGTCATCTCTAAAAACGGGCCCTTCGGTGGTCCACCTGTGTTCGTGACAAGGATATCCACTCCGCCCAATTTTTTTTCTGCTGCCTGAATCAGCTGCGCAGCAGCCCCCGGAAGATTTAAATCCGAAACGAGATATCCTTCAGCTCCAATTTCCCGAGCCGTTTTCTCTAATCGTTCGGCGCTTCGAGATACAATGAGGACACGAGCTCCCTCTTTCACGAGAGCTTCAGCAATCGCACGTCCCAGTCCAGCCGATGCTCCCTGAATGAGTGCTCGTTTTCCTTTTAATTTTAGATCCATAAATTCAGTTTCCTTCTCACGTACGTTTAAGAATAGGGACAAGCCGCGAACGAATGAGAGACGCGGCTGCAGTCAAATCCACGGACTCAGGTTTATCTAGACCCGAGCAAAGTTCGCTTAATAGTTTATTCTGAATTTCGCCCACCTCATAAGCCAGACGGTAAGGCTTACGGCTGAAAGTCACTAAGCTATAGCGTGAAATATATTCACCCGGAAATTCGGCCATGAGTTTTTTCTCGACCGCCTTTTCCATAAGAAACCGAGGATCTCCGACCTTATCCCGCATCTCGATAAAATTTTCGATCGCCATCGCCGCTATCGCATCGGAATCCGGCTTCCGAGTTTCACTCATTTTTTTAAATGAGTCCTCGAGTGAAAACTCCGATAAAAAAGAATCAAACACAGTGCAGTCTTCGAAACCACAGTTCATCCCCTGCCCGAAAAAGGGCACGATCGCGTGTGCCGCGTCCCCGAGTAAGAGCGCCTGATCTTTAAAATGCCAGGGCGCGGTTCTCACGGTCACCATCTGTCCAGTCGGGTTTTCGAAGAACTGTTTTTCAAGTGAAGGAATCAGCGGAAGAACGTCGCTAAAATTTTCTGAAAATAACTTTTTAACATCGGAAGCGTTCGTGATTTCAGAAAACCCACCTTTTCCTTTTGAGGATAGGAAAAGGGTACATGTATAACTCCCATCTGAGTTTGGGAGCGCTATGAGCATGAAAGTCCCACGCGGCCAGATATGAAGCGCGTTTTTTTCCATGAGGTAACTCCCGCCAGGGCCTGCGGGCAGTGTGAGCTCCTTATAGGAATAATCGAGAAGATCCTCCGTAACTGAA
>JBGSHQ010000230.1:0-1667 GCA_041752095.1 Bdellovibrionia bacterium | reverse complement strand
TGCAGTTACACAGGAGCGTGGAAGTGTCTCCCTCATCGGCGCCCGTCGCTATGACTTAGGCGATGGAGAAATATTTAAAGGAATCGCAAAGCACACTCAGTTCGTTCACTTAGGGAAACACGTCGTCCTTGCACCAAGTGTGAAAGCCATGAGGGTAAACCGTCGCGACTTTTCCTATCTCGAGGCAAGTGCACTTTCTCGCGGAAAACGCTCAAGACTTCTAAACCCACTTTATACGGATGATCTCGATGAGTTTTCGATTCGAGGATACCCGCTAATCACATTTTCATCGCCTGAAGTTTTTAGTGCAGCGCTGGATCTCAGGTTTCCAGTGAGCCAAATTTTTACGGGCTGGGGCACTAACCCTCTTTTCTTTGAACAAATGACGATGAATCTATTTGCCGAAGACACTTACCGACCTCAGTCCGATCCCCGCTATCAACACCTGCCTTCAGCGGGAGCTGGGCTAAAGCTAGGAGTAAACGCGCTGCTCTATGTTCCATTTACTCTAGGCGTCGATTATCATTATGGATTTAACCAAGACCTTTTCGGACAGGGAGAGGTCTTCTTTTCAATAACAGCCTCTTCACTTCTACCTTTTTAAGTGGGACAGAATCATAAATGGAAAACTCTAAATACTTAGCAGGAAAAAAAGCACTCATTGTTGGCGTAGCAAACGACCGAAGCCTTGCTTGGGCTATTGCCGAACACCTTCATGCAGCGGGCTGTGAACTTGCGTTTACCTATATGGGTGAGGCTCTCGAACGCCGTGTTCGCCCACTTGCAGAAAGCGTTGGAGCTAAACTCATTCTTCCGATGAATGCACAGAGTGAACCCGAAATGGACGCGGTATTTGCGAAACTGAAATCCGAATGGGGTGGAATGGATTTCCTGATCCATTCGATTGCGTTTGCAAACCGCGAAGACCTTGAAGGACGCTTTATCGATACGACTCGCGAAGGCTTTCTTCTTTCTATGGACGTGAGCGCCTACTCTCTCGTTGCTCTCGCGAAACGTTCAGAGCCGCTCATGGAAGGGCGAGAAGCTGCGATTGTCACACTCTCTTATATTGGCGCAACCCGAGTCGTTCAAAACTATAACGTCATGGGTGTAGCTAAGGCGACGCTTGAAGCGACGGTTCGTTATCTCGCTAACGACCTTGGCCCTAAAAAAATTCGTGTGAATGCCATTTCTGCAGGTCCTGTGAAAACGTTAGCTGCCGCTGGAATCCGAAATTTCCGCGACATGCTTTCGAAGTCTGAAGAAAAAGTTCCATTACGTGAGAATATCGATCAGTCCGATGTGGGTGCACTGGCCGCTTTTCTCTGTGGACCTGGCGGAAAACACATCACGGGAACGACAATGATGGTCGATAGTGGCGCACATATGATGGGAATTTAATGATCGGACTGACTGAACTCCACAGACATCTTGATGTCTCCGTAAGGTTGTCGACGCTTCTTGAACTCGCTCAGGAACGCGGCCTTATTCCTTCGAGTACTTCTTTAGACACTTTTAAGAATGAGTTCATTTTAAAAAATCCGATAAGATCAATACAGCTTCGTTAAATACGTAAATAAGGATCAACCCAATGTTCAAAATAACGATGTTCACATTCATTCTTTTGATCTTCAGCGACTCTACTTCTTACGGGCTTCCGTCAGCTC
>JBGSHQ010000229.1:0-5695 GCA_041752095.1 Bdellovibrionia bacterium | reverse complement strand
TTCTTCGACGCTTCTTCGATATTTCTTTTCTCAAGGAGCGAAGCTATCGCGTCCCCATCCGATTTTATTTTTGCAAAATCACTTACCAGTTCCTGCGACCAGAGTTTCCAATCCGTACTCATTCCAGCAGGCAACTGACCTGCCAGCTTCTCTACACGATCTAACTCACCACTCACGACTTCCGTCACCCATTCAGGAATCGGACGCGCTACCCAGTGGGCGTCGTTCCAGTGAATACTCGAAATACTTCGCGCGGACTCACGCTTAAAAACATCCGTATCAATCTGGAGCTGGGCAAAAACTTTATTTAACGGGAGTGAAACGCGATTAATTGTATCGAGAGTGGAGTTCACTCTCGAGATTTGAATGAGAGTGAGAGAAGAAGTCAGAAGCGAAAGAACGATTAACCCACCAACGAATGCGAAAATTCGTCCGCGGATTTTTTTCGTTGTGAGATTTTTCGTTTCTTTTTCCAATTTCAGAACCTTTCCATGGTCTGAGTCTATATCCTGAGTCGATCCGACGAACTCTAAGCCTCTTCCTTCGGTAATTCTATCCTTGGGTAAATCGGTTTTGGTTCACCCGGACAGATTCCAACCTGCCCCCAGGCTAGCTTTTCGATACCACCTAACTCACCTGGAGCATCCACCGCGAGCTGACGGAAAACTTCGAGCATTCCGTTCGGGAGAATTGGTAGGAAAGCAGTCGCCGTCCACCGGATCCCCTCCATTAAAGTGTAAAGGACTTCGCGAAGTTCCGCTAACGATTCTGGGGTGGCCGCCTTTGCTAACGCCCACGGCTTCATTCGATCGATATAAAGATTTAAGATGCGTGATCGAGCGGCACAAGCCTGCGCGTACCCCTTCGAATCGACGTTATCCAGGCAAACGCGGAGCTCACCCTTTAACTTATTAAAACTCTCGATGATTTCCTTAGAATGGGTGGCCGCACCTGATGCTTTCAACGTCTCACCCGGGAAATACTTCCGGGTCATATTAATCGTGCGGTTTACTAAGTTTCCCCAGTCATTCGCCAAATCCGCATTCACCTTCATCGCGAGTAAATCCCAAGCAAAGTTCCCATCTCCGGCGAAATCGTTTTCAGCGAGCAGGTAATACCGAAGCTGGTCGCTGTTTGCGACCGCGAGCACATCATCAGGACTGACGACATTGCCTGAAGACTTCGACATCCGGTCGCCTTTTAAATTCATCCAGCCGTGCGCAAACACTTTTTCTGGAAGTGGAAGACCAAGCGCCATCAGAATCGCAGGCCAGTAAACGCAGTGAAAACGGGTGACGTCTTTACCGATAATATGGCAGGAAGCAGGCCAGATTTTTTTAAACGCGTCTCCACCACCCGAAGCGATGGCCGCAACATCGTAATTCGCAGCCGTTACGTAATTAATTAAGGCATCGAACCAAACATAAACCACATGCTTCGAATCGAATGGGAGTGGAATCCCCCAGGTTTCACCCGAACGCGAAATCGAGAAATCGCGAAGCCCCTCACGAACAAAAGTCATCACTTCTGCTTTGCGCGACTCTGGAAGTAAAAACTCAGGGTTTTTTGCGAAAAGTTCTTCAATTGGTTTTTGGTATTTCGAAAGGCGGAAGAAATAATTATCTTCCGAAATCCATTTCGGCACGGATTTATGGTTTGGACATTTTCCATCGACTAAATCTTTATCGAGATAAAACGCTTCGCAGCCTTCACAGTAATGGCCTTCGTATTTATTTTTATAAATATCGCCCGAATCAAAAGCCTTCTGCACAAACGCTGCCACCACTTTTTTATGGTCGCTGTCTGAGGTCCGAATAAAGCGGTCGTACTTCACGTCCATTTTCGCGAGCGTCCCGCGAATATCATCCGCCATCTGGTCGCAGTATTCCTGCGCCCTCAAGCCCTTTGCCTCGCCCGCTTTACGGACTTTAGCCGAGTGCTCGTCCATACCTGTGACGAATCGCGTTGGAACCCCCATCGCCCTATAGCCGCGCGCCAGCCAATCAGCGCCGACACACTCCCAGGCAAAACCGATGTGAATTCGGCTATTTGGATAAACAATGGCAGTCGTTATGTATTTAGAATTATTAGACATTTTAGGCACCCTATCCAGGACTTAGGTAAACAGTTTTCCTTACCGATAAGAGAATCGTTCGGGAGCATAAAATGCAAGGTTCAAAACCATTTACCATCGGATTCGTGACCGATCCGTCTCTCTCTCGTGAGAAGACGCAGATCGCTCTGCGCGCATTAAACGCGCTCCGAGACTTTGCTGAAATCCGTTACTACCCGGGCACGCTGACCGAAGACGATTTAGTCGAACGGATCAAACGCGAAACGCTCGACCTACTCATGGTGCCTTGGCACGCTTACCTTCATTATCAGAAAATCGAAGCGACCTTCGGTCTGACCCGCACTCATGGTCCGACGATGGTGGGTTATTTCGCTGAAGACGTGAGCCCATTCGAACTCCAAGAAGAAGATCATCACTTTCGTGCAATCCTCATCGATCTGAATCGCCTAGCGACTACAGATGCCGCACATATTTTACGCTCGCTCCTTCGCGATTCGACTCGCTGGGGACTTCGCCCACTTCTCCAACCTTCGACCCAGCTTCATTACGAATCCTGGAGCGCACAGGTCGGCATGGGCTTCCGTATCGACACGATCCTAGGACTAAACGAAATTACAAACACGCATTGGACGAAACGATCCAACTCCATTCGTATTCTCACCTCCGCACTCTGGAGCCTGATCTTTGATCATGGACCCGGAAAAGCGGACCGAGGAAGAGGCGGTGGCGGAGATCGTACGAGTCGCGCCTATTTCGAAGTCGGTGCGGATTCTCATGGTTTAGGCCTTCGTCTTTGCTACGCCGAACCCGGCTGGAAAGTAAAAGATGTGCTCCACCAATTCTGGCCCGGAGCACTGACCCCCTCAGCAGCTGGACAGATTTTATTCCAATACTCCGATCTCCTTCGTATCCACGTGGATCCCGATACGAGTGAAATCGAAGTCGTCTGCATGCTCTTCCCCACGGGCCCTGCAGAAAAATCAAGCGACCTCATGCGAACACTCTGGATTGAGCCGCTTTCGAACATGACCCGACTTGAACGATTCGCAGAATCTCCAGAAACCGAGGAGCATTATCATAAGCCGCTCGTCACGCATCATGCGCTCATCGGAAATGCTGCCGAAAAAATCGACGAACTCAGAAAACAAGTCGAAACGCAGACTAAAGAAATTGACGAACTCCGCTCGAAAGGGACTCTAAAGGAGAATGTCTTTATCTATCCATCTGGACTCGACGGAGAACAACTTTGTGATCTGGTGAACCGACGTTTAACCGAGTTAAAATCGAAAATGAAAAGCCTCCAAACCCGCTACCATACGCTCAGACTCGACCGGGATGACGAGTTAAAAGAAGCGGCGCGCATTGTAAAAGATATTCGTGAACTCCAGGCTCAGCAGAAAAGTTGGATCGTACGTCTGACCGAAACGGTGGACACCTTCCATGCCGCTAACGCAGCAGCGGCTGAGGAACGTACGCAGGCTATAGCGGCGACAGAATCGAAGCCAGCCTTAAGCGAAGAAGAGCAAGCACTCGCTGCCGCAGGCACCCAAGAGCGTGAAATAAAAACGCGTCGCCCCCTTCGCAAGCGCTCAGCTTGATTCCCGAGGCATTCCGTTTCAGACTGGGCACTAGCCGATGGCGCTCGAAAAAACTACGCCCTTAAAATCAGACTCTGGAACGACCTCGCGCGAAGGCATGATGAAGCGCTCGCTAGCGCTTTATGTTTCTGAAACCGCCCCGTCTCCCGTTGAAAGAAAACCGTACCTCCGCTGGTTCATCTTAGCACTCGTCGCGATCTTCCTTCATGGTCTCGCCCTCTATCTTAGCCCACGGTGGATGAAGCCCGCACCCCCCGCACCGGTCGAAGTCACCCAAGTCGATCCAGCGAAACTCGCGGCAATTAAGAATAAGTGGAAGCAGCGCGGGTTTTTAGTTGCGAAAGATCCTTCGAAACCGAAAACGAACCAGCCTGAACCTAAAAACGCACGCTATGAATCCGACCGTAACCAGTCGGTCGAAAAAGAAATGCGCGGAAAAAATTCGGACGTCGTTCCGAATACTTCGGGCAGTCCTGAAGGTAAGGCCGCAAAGGATCGATCAAACGCCCGCGAAAATGAGCGCGTGAAAAAAATTCCTCTCACTTCGCTTTCGAACTTCCAGGGACTTCCCATGCCGACTCAGCGGCAAAACCCAGAAGTCCAGCCCGAGTTAAAGCGTGGACGAAATGGTCCGACGGTCGACCAGAATTTAAATGAACCGAATCTCCCTGAAGGAGCTGAGGCGATGTTAAATACCGTGGAGAGCGTCTACTACACTTTCTACGCGCGCATTTATGACCAAATCGGTCCCCTCTGGCAGTCGAATGTGCGGGATATTATTTCACGGAAAAAATTTGCGACCGGAGTTTATGTCACGAACGTCGATGTCATATTCGATAGCGAAGGAAACTACGAACAAACTCATATTCTTTCTAGCGCCGGAGTGCCCGAGTTCGATCATGCGGTCATCGCGGCATGGACACGAATCCCGAGGTTCCCAAATCCACCCCGCTCACTCATTCAGCCTGATGGAAAAATCCACATGGGCTGGAGCTTTAACGTTACGCTCGACGACCGGATGCAGTGGCAGTACCAGCCGCCCGAGCGGCAGTACTAGTTAATCTGAAACCACCAATATTCAGAGGTGTATCCATTCGCGACTGCGTCGGCGATGGCGTAGACAGCCGCAATTCGCTCGCGGAGTTCCTGATCGCTAGAATAAGGATAAATAAGTCGTTTAAGAATCTCATCCACATAAAAATTTTCGGAAGCACCAAGCTTACCGAAGTGCTTCAGATCTGATGCACTTCAGCTCAATTTTAAGCTATACAGATTTAAGCTATACAGAAAAACCTTTCTTGCTAAAGCTGAGTGCCTTCGGTATCAACGCGTCAATATGTTTAATACGACATCAGATAACACTCCTGGAGACACTCTATGAAAATCAGTTTCTTCTATATGCTGGCATTGAGTGCTACTTTTTCTGGAAACGTCATGGCGAACCATTCGGATCAGGGTACGATCGCCAAAAAATCACTTTTAAAATCGAAATATCCCCTACCCGTAATCTGTTACAGGCGATCTTCCGAGCTCCTACTTAACATCTTAAGAGACCCGAACGACTCCACCGGCCGCACGGTGCGATTTGAGTTTAAGAAGTACAGTCGGAAGACCCAAAACTGGGAAGTCAAGGATAGCACCACCGGGGAATATATCGTCAGGGACAAAAGTGAAAATCCTGACATCTTCCAGGAGTACCGGACGGCGGGAGGCGGCGAATTTATCTTTCGTGGCGTTGCGAGCGCCCCGAGGGGGAAAGACTATGTCGTTCGGCATGGAAGAGGTTCGTACACTATTCCTAGCGGTTCGATGACGTTTGATGAATGTATTCGTGGTGAATCCGTGGTGAGCGGAGACGATTTAATTCAATCACTCGAAGAAGCGATCCCTCCGAGAGCTGTTCTTGAATATCCGGATCAGCGATGCTCGGTATCTCTGGTGACCCATGCTACCAACTCCATCTTGCAGCATAGAAATTTCAGCGAAAAATATTTATCGCCTCAGGGCCGCCGCTGGAAGAACG
>JBGSHQ010000228.1:0-2011 GCA_041752095.1 Bdellovibrionia bacterium | reverse complement strand
GCGCCGCCTGATTCGGCCAAATCGGGGACGGTGGCATTTTAATCACGACCTCAGCCATGAGGGTTGCGTAAATCATGGCGATAAACCCTGCCCAGACGATCTTCCGAGCGCGTGCGTATCCATAGACTTCAGTCATGATATCGCCGAAGACATAACTCAGTGGAAAAAAGAAAATTCCCGCTCCAAAAGTATAACCGTTCCACTCACAAACTTTCGCTGCACCGATCAGATTCGAGGTGAGGAGAATCGTGACGAATGCGACCATGATGAAGTCGTAATATTTATAATTTTTTTTAACTCCGGTGTTCGTCATAGGGATTTCTCAGTTTCAATTTCAAGATGGACGGCAGAATGTGTGGCTTGAAGGGCTTCTGAAATAGCTTCATTCGATAAGAGTGGACGTTCTGATTTAAAAACTTTCATCACCGACTGGACGTAAGGTTCGGTTCTCATCCCGATCAGGACTGTCGTTAGGCCTGGCATGGACCGATAAACCGAGAGTGCCACTTCGGCTAGGTTCCTGGATGCTCCACGCATTTCATCGGAACTCGAAGCGATCTCATTTCGAATGCGTTCATTTCGCTCGGCCGCTCTTTTTTCGCTCCAAAGTGTGATCGCTGTCATGAGTGCGTCCATACAATCCAGATAGTGTGACAGCGCCTCGGATTTATTTTCCTGTTCCCTTAAAGGATTTAAATCCGGGAGGATTTTCCTGCGCGAGATTTCTTTCCACTGCTCAGGGTCGGTCACATAACGAAGTTGGGAGTGGAGTCGGTGCGCCCATTTGGAGGATAGATTTAATTCAGGGTTTGATTCGGCGGTGAGGGCGACTGTCAGCGTTTTCTCGACGGCGAGATCGAGATCAAGCCTGTGGTGGTCGGGGTAGGAAATGAGTCGGAGGAGCTGTGTATCGGTCACGGCATCGAAAGGGCGTCGGGTGTAAGTCCTGAGTCCGAGACGCTGAGCAGCGTCGAGGAGTGTTAGCATTTCATCACCGAAAGCCTGGTTTTGTGATTCGAACGGAGCGCATTCAAATAAATTCAATGGAAATTCGATTGCCTTAATTCCATTTATTCCTTCGAGGGCGAGAAATTCTGGATCTTCTTTTTCGTAGGTAAAGCGTGAAGAGCTGATGCCGATATCGATATCGACCGCTAAGGTCGACACCCCTTCAACTTCATTTTTAATGTCTTCATAGGTCACCCCGTGCCCAACTTCGATCAGGTACGTCCACTTTATAGAGGTACTTTTCGGCGCGTGCTGAGAGAGAAAACGAAAAAGTTGGGTGCGTTCCCCTAAAGCTCCCCTGATTAAAAATTCATAAGTTTTCTGAGGCAAGTTCTGTCTGCTGATTTCACTGATTAACCAGTCAGCTTTACCCCCCGTCTCCTCATCCGAAACGGAGCCTAAATCAAACACGCGAACCCCTTCACGGAGCGCTAGCCTTATAGCCGCGCCATGTTCCTGAGAGTGAGGATTCACTCGAAGAAGTCCAAACCCGGGTGAGGTTTTTAAAATGGGATTAAAATTTGCCACGCTATAAATTTTCCAGTCTATAATTTTACTGTCTAAAAAGGCATACCAAGACTATGCGACGAGGGAAACCATCACGACTGAGCCTGGAACAGATTCAAGCCTTAGAGTTAGGCGCAGAGCGTTTTAATCAAGGACTCTACTTCGAAGCTCATGAGGACTGGGAGTTTAAATGGCGGGAATTGCCATTGCCAGATCGCCCCCAGGTTCAGGCAGCGATCTTAGTTTGTGGGTTCTTTGTCCTCATTCAGAAAAAGCGACTGGATCCTGCCCAGAGACTAGCGCTGCTTGCAATGGACAGGTTTGCTGAGGCCGCATCTCAAGCGAAGCTTGAAGGTTTAGCGCCAGTGCTCAGTTTGCCGGATGTAGAGGACCGGGTCCTCAGAATGATTGCGCGAATTCGTCTCGGAGAAACAGACCCCGATCTGCTACTGTCAGAAGCGAAGGGAGCGAACTGTGGCGTACTTAAAGCTCGGTG
>JBGSHQ010000227.1:0-21441 GCA_041752095.1 Bdellovibrionia bacterium | reverse complement strand
TGCAAGAACTTGCCGAACCGTACATTCGTAGAAAAGCAGTACGCCATCTTGAAAAAGGTCGCGTTGTTATTTTCGCAGCTGGAACAGGAAATCCTTATTTTACGACTGACACCACGGCTGCCCTTCGCGCAATGGAAGTGGGATGTGA
Source organism: Bdellovibrionia bacterium (assembly GCA_041752095.1). Taxonomy (GTDB): domain Bacteria; phylum Bdellovibrionota; class UBA1018; order UBA1018; family UBA1018; genus JACMQW01. The sequence continues at coordinate 21,293 of JBGSHQ010000227.1, read as the reverse complement.
AGTTGTTCTGAAAGCGACTAAGGTCGACTATGTTTACGACTCAGATCCAATGAAGAATAAGGACGCTAAGCCTTTCACTGATCTGACTTATCTTGATGTTCTCTCAAAAGGACTGAAGGTAATGGACTCAACCGCGATCTCTCTTTGTATGGATAACCAACTACCGATTATCGTTTTCAACCTCCATGAAAAAGGTGCTCTCACTCGCGTCGTGAATGGCGATGCTGTCGGCACTCTTGTTAAAAGCTAAAAACAGAAAGGAACATGACCTATGTCTAAAGCCATTATTGATCAGTTCGGAGTTAATGCAGATAAAGCTCTTACGAGTTTAAAAAACGAACTCGCAAAAGTTCGTACGGGTCGTGCATCGACCGCTCTCGTCGAGCCCGTAATGGTCGACTACTACGGAACACCCACCGCGCTTACACAGGTTGCAAACGTCACGACTCCCGACGCTCGCACGATCCAAATCGCGCCTTGGGAAAGTTCGATGATTGCAGCGATCGAAAAAGCGATTCATGGAGCAAATATCGGATTCACTCCCCAGAGTGATGGAAAAGTCGTTCGAATCAGTGTTCCAGCAATGACCGAAGAACGCCGTAAGGAAATGGTAAAACTCGTTAAAAAAATCGGCGAAGATGCTAAAGTCGCTATTCGTAATGTTCGCCGTGAGCAGAACGAAGAAATTAAAAAAGGCGAGAAGGCGAAGACCATCACCGAAGACGAATCTAAAAAGTTTCAGGAGCAAATCCAGAAAAAGACCGATGAGAAAGTCGCTGATGTGGATAAACTCATCACCGGTAAAGAAAAAGAGATCATGACGATCTAGTTCGTCTGAATTCACGATGTCGCCTAGAATTCCAAAACATGTCGCAATTATCATGGATGGCAACGGTCGCTGGGCCGAACGCCGCAGCCACCCACGATTTTTTGGACATATTCGTGGGGCTTCCCGGATTCGAAATACCGTCCGAGAAGCCGATCGAATCGGCGTAAAAGCTCTCACCCTTTATGCCTTTTCGACTGAAAATTGGTCTCGTCCAGAAGAGGAAAAATCCCTTCTTTGGAAACTGCTCATTAAGTTTCTTAAAAAGGAAGAAAATGAACTCGCGCGAAATAATGTCTGCCTCCGCGTGATTGGCGAAGTGGATCGCTTAAACCCGGAAGTCAGGGCTGTACTGGATCCCGCGGTAAAAAGGCTCGCCGGAAATACGGGCCTCCAACTCACTTTTGCTGTTTCCTATGGATCTCGAAAAGAGATTCTTCGAGCGGCTGAATCTTTCGCTCTCGACTGTACGAACGGAGTCTATAAGCCTGAAGACCTCACAGAAAAACTCTGGTCGAGTTATCTTTGGACAGGACCTCTAGGCGAGCTCTCCGATGTTGATTTAGTCATCCGAACTTCGGGTGAATACCGAGTGTCAAATTTTCTACTCTGGCAATCTGCTTACGCAGAATACATTTTTATAGAGAAGTGTTGGCCTGACTTTATGCCCGATGATTTAAGGCATGCAGTCGAAACGTATTCTACCCGGGATCGGCGATTCGGAGCAGTTTTACCGAATATTCAAACTCCCGTAGCGAATCAGGAGCATCCTGCTTGACCCCGGAACTTAAAAAAAGAATTCAAACGGCTCTACTCGGCGTTACTGTTCTACTTCTTTTTCTCATATTGGGTGGAGCAATCGGCGCACTACTCGTTGCATCCGTACTTTCTCTTGCGATGCTTTACGAATTTACAGGAATCACTCTTTCTCTTTCCGATCAAAAAGAAAAACGATCTGTGATTCTTGGGTGTGCTTGGCTTCTTCAGGTCATGAATTTTTGGATGCCAGTAGGACAACTAGAACTCCTCTCCTTTTTCTTTCTCGGAATTACGAGCTATTTCCTCTTCACTTCAGAAAAATTTAACGATGAAGAATTAAAGCAACATTACCGAGAACTCATGTCGACAGTTTTTGGATTCGTCTACCTCGCCTTTCTTCCTACCTATCTCGTTTCTCTTCGTTCAGGTGGCTATGGGGTTCATTGGACACTTCTTTTCCTCTTTATTGTCTGGTGTAACGATGTCGGGGCTTACTTCGCTGGGAAAAAATTCGGAAAAAAGAAACTCTTCCCGCACATCAGTCCTAAAAAGACCTGTGAAGGGGCTTACGGCGGGCTGGCGGCATCCGTCATCATTTCTCTCCTCTATAAAGTCGCCTTTTTTAAACAACTCTCTTGGTTTGGGGCCTTAGCGATCCCGATGGTGATCAGTGCCGTTTCCCCCGTCGGAGATTTGGCGGAGAGTTTCTTAAAGCGAGCATTCGATAAAAAGGACTCAAGCTCGATTTTACCCGGTCATGGCGGATTTTTAGACCGTTTCGATAGCGTCGTTTTTTCGCTTCCTGTCATGTATATCCTGAGCCGACTTTTTTAGTTAAATCGCTTTAATCCAAGCGAAAAAGCTCCCTATCCCAGCTCATTCAATGAGAAAATAAAAGCTCCTAGTAGCTGATCAATGACCCTTCGAAGGAGTTTCGCGTGCTTTCAATTTTCGGTTTTCTTATCATGCTTGCCCCTCTTGTGATCGTTCATGAACTTGGGCATTTTCTTTTCGCAAAACTTTTTAATGTTAAAGCCGAGGCATTCTCTATCGGTTTCGGGCCACGCCTTTGGCATAAGAAAATCGGAGAAACCGATTGGCGCTTCTCTTTAATTCCACTCGGCGGATATGTAAAACTACTCGGAGAAGATCCAGAAGCACCGCTTGCTCCTGAAGACAAGCATCGTGCGCTTCAACACCAAGCACGCTGGAAACGGTTTTTTATTTTCTTCGGCGGCCCTCTTTTTAATTTTCTTTGGGCAATCCTCGTTTACATGGCCATCATCGCGATTGGCGAACCTCAGATGGCGTCCCAAATCGGTCGTGTTGTACCCAACACGCAGGCGGATAAAGCCGGATTCGTTTCTGGAGACGTTGTTAAAACCGTAAACGGAAATCCAGTCCGTAAGTTCGAGGAAGTAAACTCTGCGATCGATGCAAGCCCTGAAAAAGAAATGTCATTTAACATTTCCAGAAAAGAAGTTCTTACAGGAACGATGAAAGAACTCGAAGTTAAAGTCACTCCCCATAAAGCAGACGGCTTTAGTATTTACGGAGAACAAACGAAAGTGGGTGAAATCGATGGTTTCATTCCGAGTGCACGGGCTCCTGTTGTAGGGGTTTCGAATTTAGACTCACTTTCTGGGAAAGCAGGAATTCGTACGGGGGACACGATCATTCGATTCGCGGGGCGTGATGTAAAAACTTGGGAAGAAGTTGAGATTATTTATAGTTCACTCGCTCCAGGTGCACCGCTCGTAATCGACTTTAAAGCTAAAACGAAGAGCGATGGAAACCTGACTTTAAACTGGGCTAAACCGAAAACATCCCAGGGTCTCGGAGCTGACTTTGGCTTCTATTCTTCGGAAAATTTTATCGAAAAAACTGTCGATAGCTCTCCTGCATCGGAAGCGGGTATTCGTACGGGGGATCGAATTGTTTCGATCGGTGGTAATCCCATCCCACACTTTTTCGCTTTAAAAGAAGCGGTCCAAAAAGGTGGGGAGAAGGATGGAAAGTTTAAAGTCATCTGGGAACGCGAAGGGAAGATGATCGAACAAGTGATCACTCCGACTGCAACTGTAAACCGGGATGCACTTTTAAATAAAAGCACTCAGTTCACGATCGGCGTGATTCCAAATATTGTCTGGGCTGAACCCCTCACCATTACCGAACGAGTATGGAATCCTTTTGTTCTCGTTTATAAGGGAACTGCACGGATGCTTGAGTTTACTTATCGAAACGTCGTTTCGATTAAGAAAATGTTCACGGGTGATGTTTCTGTAGCCACACTGGGTGGCCCGATTTTGATTGGAAAAATTGCTGGGGAATCGCTTTCGCGTGGATTAATCGCATTTCTATCCACGATGGCTATTCTTTCGATCGGACTCGGAGTTCTTAACCTCTTTCCTGTTCCAGTCCTGGATGGGGGCCATATCGTTCTTCTATTCTTAGAAGCGATCCGAGGAAAACCTCTTTCTATGAAGCAACTTGAAGCCGTTCAGATGTTCGGGCTTTCAATCATCGCGGTCTTAATGATTGTCGTCTTAAAGAATGATCTAACTCGACTCCCTTTCTTTAACTAAGGAATGCAAGACTCCCAATGAAACGATTGATCGCTTGGGATACTTCTTCAAAAGTCGGGGCACTCGTTGCGCTTGAATGGAATGATAGCCAAGCGAAATCCTTGAAAGAGGCACCCTATCGCCTCATTTCTGAATGGACCCTGAATGTCGATGCTGCCCAACACTCTGAACGACTACTCTGGGGAATTCACCAGATGCTCGAAGCTTGTGGATGGAAACTTTCAGAAGTTGATTACTTCGGTGTGGGTGTAGGACCTGGAAGTTTCACAGGACTTCGAATCGGAATTACGACGGCGCGAACTCTCGCACAAACTCTAGGAAAACCCCTCGTTGGAGTTTCGTCTCTAGCCGCTCTCGCCAGGCCTGTAGCGATTCACTACGCAGGTCATCCCGAACGTGTGATCATTATCGCTTCATCGGACGCCGCTAAAGGCGAACTTTTTACACTCATGGGTGCAGCCCGCTCTCTACTCGACTGTGTAGCACTCGCGGATGGGGACCATCCAGGGATCTGGAAACGGGGTGTGGACGAAGCTGTTCTCGAACCGGCTGAGATCATTCGCCTCGTGAAAAAGAAACTTGCAGAAGGAAACTCACGAGAAAAAGCCGTTTATGTCCGAATCGGCGAAGGAAAAAAACGATACCTCGATGAATGGAAGAAACTTCCAAAATCGAAAGAAGTCGATTCGGGAATTCCTCTCGTGGATCACGTGCAGGGACGATTCTTAGGACAGCTTTGTTATGAAGCGATTCAAGCAGGGCTAGCACGCGCTCCCCTGGATGTTCATCCTCGTTATCTGCGAGTCGCGGATGCAGAAAAAAATCTAAAGTCAGGTTTGATAAAACAAGCGCCGATGATTTCGCCTCTCGAAAAATCTGAAAAGAAAAAAGGCGATCCCGAGTGATCGACGGATTCAATCATTCCATTTTTGGTCCTATTGCAGCGTTTACGTCAGCTGTCACCTGGGCACTCGGTTCTGCAAATTATTCGAAAATGACGAAAAAATATCGCGCGTTCGATGTAAATTTTACTCGCGCTCTTTTCGCACTCCCCCTTTTTATTATCGCCTCGATCGTGACTTCAGGGGGTTTAGATGCATCGGTCACAGCATTTCTCTCAGTCGATTTTTCACATTTTTCTTGGCTAACGATTTCGATTCTTTCGAGTTATGCGATCGGCGATATTTTATTTTTTATGAGTACGGTTTCGCTTGGAGTCCCTGGTGCGCTCGCCATTGCATCAGGTTTTCCCATTTTAACTGCGCTCGCGGGAGTGTTATTCGACCAGCAAATACCCACGCTCTCTCAGTGGGCCGGTCTCTTGATTGCTATTACTGGAGTAGTACTCGTAATCTTAAATGACCCACTCGCATCCACAAAAATCATCACTGAAATTCCAGACGAACCGGTTCGTCATCCCTGGGTCACAAAAAGATGGGTCGGAGTTACGCTCGCGACTTTAACTGCAGTAGCCTGGGGAACGAACTCATACGCGGTTGCAAAAGGGGGATACGGACTGAACTCAGCAGTCGCAAATTCGATTCGAATGGGAGTCGCTCTCGTCCTCATCGCAACCGTAAGCTTGCTCGCGACAAGAACTCGTGTGCGGGCTCTAGATTTACCCGCCGTGAGGAAATACGGATGGCTTTTTATTACCGAAGCATTTTTGGGTTCCTATCTCTTTGTTTATGGGCTTTCGCACTCATCCATTATGCTTGGGAGCACCCTCGCGTCTCTCTCTCCCGTCCTAGCCGTTCCCATTTCTGTTGCCCTGAAACTCGAACAATTCTCATGGGTTCGCGCTGCAGCAGTCTTGACGGTTGTGGTCGGACTCTCCTTGCTTTTTCGTTGAAATTGCGAAAAACTCCGGCTTGAAGCCATGCGAAAAATTTACATCATTCCGAATCTGGTCACGACCGCGAATCTCTTCTGTGGTTTCTCAGCCATCACCTCTGCCATCCATAAAAATTATCCTGAAGCGGCGTGGTTTATTCTCGCTGCCGCAATCTTCGATGCACTGGATGGACGAGTTGCGAGGCTCGCAAAGGCAACCTCACAGTTCGGAGTCGAATACGACTCCCTTTCAGATTTGATTTCATTTGGGATGGCGCCCGGACTCCTCCTCTACCTCTGGGCGATAGAGCCCTATGGACGGCTGGGTGTTCTAGCTTCATTCCTTTACGTTTGCTGCGCGGCCCTTCGACTCGCACGTTTTAACGTAAATACCGCCGTCGTTTCTAAAGCTTACTTCCAAGGAGTGGCCTCACCGATTGCAGCGGGCAATATCGCTACCTTCGTTATTTTTTTTGAGGCGACCGGTATCCCAGGTGAGGGTTCTTTCATCAGCCGAGATGTTTTAGCTCTGATTCAGGCACTCGCACTTGCCACACTCATGGTGAGCAACGTCCCCTTCCCGTCTTTTAAGGAGCTGAACTGGCGTGCGCGGAGTAGTTTTGGCTACCTCATGATTGCGGTCATGATCCTCGTTTTTATCGCAATACGCCCTGAAATTACGCTCTTTTTAGTGAACTCTCTCTACCTCGTGGGTTCACTCATCTGGAATATTTATCCACTCATTACGGGAAAAAAGATTCCATTCCAACAGGCGCCTAAAGAGATTGCACCGCCGGTGAAAGAAACATGAAGACACGCAATTTAAAAATTGCGGTCGTTGGTGCTACCGGTGCGGTCGGAAAAGTCATGACTGAACTTCTCGAGACTCGGAAATTTCCTTTTTCAGAGCTACGTCTTTTTTCCTCCCCACGGTCTTTAGGAAAAGAAGTTTCATGCGCGGGTAAAAAATGGAAAGTCGAAATCCTGACGAAAGAGTGTTTCGCTGGGATTGATTATGCGTTTTTCGACGCTGCCGATGAAATTTCTAAAGAATGGGTTCCCATTGCGCGTGAAGCGGGCGTCTGCGTAATTGATAGCTCGGGCACATACCGAATGCAGGCGAATATTCCTCTCATTGTTCCTGAAGTGAATGGCGAAATCTTAAAAATAATGAAGTCGGATGGGAAACTATCGGGTGCTCTGATCGCAGGCCCGAACTGTACGACTGTCCAGCTGGTTATGGCGTTAAAACCCCTTCATGAGCGTTTCGGGCTAGAGCGGGTAATCGTTTCTACCTACCAAGCTGTAAGCGGTGCGGGTGCAGCCGCAGTCGAAGAACTCACTTCGCAGACCTCTTTAGTCCTGGGTGGTGGAAAACCGACTGCAAAAATTTTAAAGCACCCGATCGCTTTCAACTGCATTCCCCAAATCGGGTCTTTCCTCTCGGGCGAAGACGAAGGCTCGACCAGCGAAGAGAAAAAAGTAATTTTAGAAACTCGAAAAATTTTAGGACTCCCGAACTTAGCTGTGGCTTGTACCGCGATTCGTGTTCCTGCGATTGCTTGCCACTCGGAGAGCGTACTGTGCGAATTTAAGAATATTCCCGATGTCGCGGGAGCACGCGAAGCACTCGCGCGGTTTCCAGGTGTGACTGTCACTGACTCACCTCAGGATTTTTCGTATCCCATGAATCTTAAAAACGCACACGGCGACTCGGTCGATGTCGGACGCATTCGCCTCGATCCCTCGAGTCCACGCGGACTTCAGTTCTGGGTCGTCTCAGATAATTTAAGAAAAGGAGCCGCACTCAATGCAATCCAAATTGCTGAAGCTATTCTTCGCGCTTAGTTTTTCGCTGGGGATTTTCGGTTCGTCTGTGGCGAGTGCTGCGATTACGGTGGTGCCATATGGTGTGCCTAATACAGTAGTCGCTGAGGGTTATGGTCCTGCCGTTTATTATCTTGATGAAGTATTATACAGCGGTGAGGGCGCTCCTGGATATGCCGCCCATGACTTTAGGGGTGGAACGGTATTCGAATTTACCATTTCCGGAGCCGATGCTGCACAGGGATTTTTTTGGGTGATGGCCCAAGATAAAAGCGACTCAAACACCTATTATCCAGTAAAATTAAATTATTGTAATGCGGGTGGAGTAGCAACAGAGGGCCGATGTGATTCCGGTGGTTATACCGATTTTAGAATCGGCATTGATTTTCACGCCGTTTGTGCATCTATCACCTATGGTCCTAATATTCGTGGGTGTACCGCTGGTGATGTTGGCACCGGAACTTCTCCAATCGCTCCATTTCGACTTCGGTTCTTAAGTGGAACTACCGCTGTACCCACAAACCCGATAGCTCACGTAGCCACACTCCTTCAGATATTCCCCCAAACTTCTGCGCCGACTGTAAATGGCCCATTAAGCCCTGGATTTTTTCCTGGAGATCGCTCTGTAATTATCGACACAGACGCGATTACAGCAACTCCCAACGCAGCTTCTGGTTCATCACCTGTATTTCTTTACACCTGGGTCACCGCTGAACAAGGCGGAGTTATTACGCCTGGCGATGAAATGCTTGCTACACTCCGAACAACAGTAGGATATAAATCGGGGCAACAGGAAGCAAAAGGCTTTAAAAATTCGACGAAAGACACACAGTTTTTTTACCAAATGGCGATAGGTGTCCAAGACTCTGCGGGGGCCATCGGATTTGGTACAACAATTTTTACCAACGTTTTCGCTACCGACATCAAAGGCTTTCTAAAAGAGAGCAACTGTTTCGTAGCTACTGCGAGCTACCGCGATGGCCGTGCAACAGGGGTAATGCTCCTTCGCCACTTCCGAGACGAAGTCCTTTCTGAATTCCAACTCGGTCGTGACTTTATCTCCTGGTACTACACCTACGGACCCGTTGCGGCTGACTGGCTAATCGAACATCCAATCTTCCGTGGATTTTTTCTCATGCTTCTCCTACCCCTTCAGGCGATCGCGTTGATCACACTCCATCTCGAAATTCTCATTCTACCTCTTCTCGGAATGGTTCTCGTAGCCTATCTCCTTCGTAGAGAACGGAGAAAGGCGTGAAACATTCTAGAATTCTTTTTCTCATAACCCTATTTATTACTGGTAGAGCTTTCGCTGAATCGACCCAGCCCTATATCGATTCTCTCATTAGTGAACTCCCCAAGGAAAACGGCTCCTATATTGAAAAACTAAAAAAGGAATATCGGAATGCGCCCTCAGAGGATGCGACTGGCTATACAGAGAGCCTACGAAAAGAGATGCCCCAGTCGGATGGTTCTAAAAATTATTCGGAAAAATTAAGTAGATCACTCCCGCCCGATAATCGAAGTGCGATCGAAGATTATAAAAAGGGTAGAAAGTTAAAGCCAAACAAAGGATCTCTCGAGACTCGCTCTGCTTTCGGATTTAAATTTTTCGCAAATGCTACTCGGACGTACACCGCAGGTGCAAAACAAGATGTCGAATACGGCACCGTTTACGGCGATGGCTGGATTCCTGATTTTGCGTTCCATTACGAATGGCGTCCTTTTACCGGGGACTTCATTAAAAAATTCGGACTCTATACCAGTCTCGGTGGAAGCTTCTCAAAAGCAAAAGGTAAACTCGATTATTCAGACCCTTCCGGAGCTAACTTCGGAACTGATTCGCGGACAGAGTTTAAATTTATCTCTGTCCCTGTAAATGTCGGCCTCATTTACCGAATGAATTTTGGGGATATCATCTACCCCTACTTCGCGGGGGGTCCCTCTGCTATTGGGTTTGTCGAAACCAGAAATGATAGCCAAGACGGTCAGCGCGGCTATACTTTCGGCTATTGGTTTAGCGGCGGAATTGCACTCGGTTTAGACTGGCTCTCGCCTAAAAATTCCTGGGATCAGTATGATTCCATGGGAATTAAGCACAGCTACTTTACCATCGATTATACTCGGCTTGAATCAGTGGCTGGAGGACTCGTGGAGTTCACCGTCGATGGTATCGAAGCTGGCTTTACGTTTGAGCTTTAGGCCGTGATTCAGAAGTACGCATCTCTAATTTCTTACGTCGGCACTCACTACACGGGTTGGCAAACCCAGGCGCACGAAACCGGCCATCATCCGACGATCCAAGCGACAATCGAAGAATGTCTCGATAAAATGATCGGCCACCGCGTTTACATCACCGCGAGCGGACGCACCGATACGGGCGTACACGCTATGGGACAGGTCGCACATTTCACAATCGACTGGAGTCTTCCACCCCGAAGTGGGAAGCCGGAAATCACTCCGTATCACCTTCTTCGCGGGCTAAACACCCACCTTCCGCCTGCGATTCGCATTCTCGATCTCAGAAAAGTCGGCGAAGATTTTCACGCGCAACTCGGCGCTCAGAAAAAGCAGTATTCCTATTACATCCAAACCGGCATCGCACCTTCCGCATTCCATATGCCGTTCTCGCGATTTCACCCCGGACCGCTGGATCTGAAGGCGATGAACGAAGCCGCAAAACATCTGATTGGGGACCATGACTTTAAACCCTTCCAAGCAGCTGGCAGTAAACCCATGAAATCGACCGTTCGCTCGATCTTCGAGTGCGAGGTCACCGAATGCCCGCGTGATGTCCCTTTTCCTACTGGGCTTGAGTCACTTAGGCTTCTTCGAATCCGAGTTGTGGGCAGTGGCTTTCTTCGCCACATGGTCCGAGGGATCGCGGGTACCCTGATGGAGATTGGGAGTGGTAAACGCCCCCCTTCAGATATGGCGAAGATTCTTTCGACTTTAGACCGTGAAGAGGTCGGAACGACGGCCCAGGCCCAGGGTCTGTGGTTAGAACGGGTTTGGTACCGGGATCTCGATTTTACGCTTCCAGAATACAAGATTTAACGCGCTGCACTCGGTCGATTATCCCTGGAATAACCGGTCTTTTCCCGCTAGAACCTGGGCACTATGAATATTTCAGTTTCTGTTGAAAAGGCGTCCAATATTTCCCGTAAACTCACGATCAAGGTTCCTGCGAATGTCGTCGCAGACCGTTTCGAGAAAGGCCTCCGCGAAGTTGCAAAAACCGCGAAGATTAAAGGCTTCCGTCCTGGGATGGTCCCTCTCCCGATGGTTAAAAAGTTTTACGGAGATGATGTTCGCCATAACGTATTTCATAAGCTTGTTGACGAATCGTATTCCGAAGCTCTGAAGCAGGAAAAAATTCAAGCCGTCGGCCAGCCTCAAATCGACACCGCTGAATCGAAAGCAGCTAAAAAGGATCATGCCGGACACGAAGGTCACGATCACGACGACCATGCTGGACATATCCTCGATGAAAATAAGGATCTGACTTTTACTGCTACTGTCGATGTCCTTCCAGAAATCGAAGTGAAGGGTTACACAGGCCTCGCCGTTTCTAAGGGTGACGAAAAAGTTACCGATGCAGACCTCGAAAAAACCATTAACGATATTATCGCTTCCCAAGCATCCCTAAATCCAACCGAAGCGGACTACACTGCTAAAAAGGGCGACTACGTCGACCTCGAATTTAAAGGTGGACTCGTTACCGATAAGGGTCTCGACGAACGCCCAGGGATGAGCGGCCAGCGCATGATCGAAATCGGCTCTGACCAGCTGATCGAAGGATTCGAAACGAATCTCATCGGCATGAAAAAGGGCGAAACAAAAACCTTCAAGGTCCCATTCCCTAAAGACTATTTCGAAAAGGAAATGGCCGGGAAAATGTCTGAATTCACTTGCACCATTCACGAAGTGAAGCAGAAGGTTCTGCCTACGCTCGATGATGAACTCGCTAAGCAGACGGGCTATGAAAGTGTAGCAGACTTGAAATCGAAAGCGCGTGAACATCTCGAGACTGAGAAAAAAGGTGAAGTCGATCGTAAACTTCGTTCCGATCTCTTAGCCTCACTCATCGAAAAAAATAAATTCGATGTTCCTACAAGCCTGGTTCAAGCCCAGACCCGTGCACTTGCTCAGGACGTTGCTTCGAACCTAAAGAACCAGGGTTTTAACGACCAGATGATTCAGGAAGCCCTCATGGGTGAAATGCCGAATCTAAAAACCCGCGCTGAAAACCAGGTACGCGCGTCGCTCTTACTCGAAGCCATCGCAAAAAAAGAAAAGCTCGAAGTCGAATCTAAGGACATCGATGCTGAAATCGTGAACATGGCAAAGAACATGAAAGTCGAAGAAGCAAAGGTCCGTGATTTTTACCACGCAAACCCACGCCGCCGAGATGATCTCGAATTCCGCCTTCGTGAAGAGAAGACGATGAAGTATCTCATGGGTAGTGCGAAGATTAAGTAAGTCGCAAATACTTCAGTATTTGCTTGGAAAAAAAATCTTTCGAAATTACGGCCTTAAATACTAACGCAGAGCTTCGCCATCACCGTCGAAGCTCTGCGTTGTAATTTTCAGGCTCTAATGTATTAAAGGTGTATGTACGCACTCTTATCCTTAGTGAGTTTCGCTCTAACGTCTCTCTCCACAGCTGAGGCCGCCATGAAAACTTACGCCATTCGATTAAAGCCAAACCAAGACCTTGTCGGCGAACTGAATAAATTCGTCGAAAAAGAAAAAATTAAGGCGGGGTTTATTCTGACCGCTGTAGGAAGTGTGAAAAAAGCGAAGATTCGTTTCGCAAACCAACCCAACCTCGCTGAAATCCCAGGTTTTCTTGAAATTGTCTCTATGACAGGAACTCTCTCTTTGAATGGATCTCACCTCCATGGATCCTTCTCCGATAAAGACGGGAAAACGGTGGGAGGTCACCTAGCCGAAGGCTCGCCCATCTACACGACAGCCGAAATTGTCATTGGCGAACTCGAAGACGTGGAATTCATCCGGGAAAAAGACCCCGAAACGACTTATAACGAGTTAAAAATTGTACCGCGTAAGAAGTAAAAAAACGGAAGCTCCGAAGGTGTCTCGTCTTCGGAGCTTCCTAGCCTGAATCCGGTTGGGATACGCTTCTTAACCGAATTCGTGCATTGGTATAAATGCATGACTAACGAGTCCGCTCGCCCCCCAAGGCGTGCGATCACTGTCTTCAACCCCTCATCCAGATAAAAGCAATCTGCGTGCCGCCCCTAAATACGGTAATAGCGAATAGAAACCGAACATCCGTCGAACTCTTCGACGCTGACTATTATCGGCAGAGACATTTCTTGCTGATGTGTCGGCGGAGACACTCAACTTAAAAGCACGAATACGAATATATTTTATAAAATCAAAACTGCTTAACGGATGGGGAAATTCCCGAATCCGCCACGATCTGAACTCGCTGCGCTGCCGAAGCATAGCCGTTCGTTTTTAGAGCCTCGACAACCGCAGTTATCACATCCGATCCTACGCGGTACTGCTGTGGATATTCATCGATCGTGTAGGAGCATCGAAAAACGATCCAAGACTCCGTCGTTTCACGAATCCAAATAAACGGGGCAGGTAACTTTCGCACGCCTTCGACATTCGAAACCGCCTGCGTGATGATCTCTTTTACTTCATTTAAATCTGCCGTGTACGGCACTCGAAATGCCTGTGAGCGCCAAATCGGAGCATTTCTTGCGCTAAAATTAGAAATCTCAGCACCTGCCATAATTCGGTTTGGAAGAATTAGAAGCTCATCAAAAAGTCCGATGAGCGTCGTCGCCCTCCAGGTCACCTCTTCGACTTGGCCCACATAAGTCTGAGTGCCCTGTACAATCTCGATCCAGTCCCCAATGACATATGGTTTATCGACCTGGAGTGCGACACCCGCAAATAAATTCCCCAGCGTTTCCTGGAGCGCAAGACCCAGAATTACGGAGAAGACCGCAGAGGTCGCAAGTACGGGCGCTAGACGGACCCCGAAAATTTCAGTCGCAAACCATCCTGTTATCGCAATCGAAAGAAGGAGTGAAAATAGGTTCACGATCAGAACCGGAACACCTTCCTTCATGTGTCCAAGAAACAGATACTCGAACATAAATATTCGAGACACCTTCACGAAAACAATCGCGCCACTAATGAGCACCGAAAGACCAAGGTAAGAAGCAAGCCGCTGGTTCGGTTCACCGAGATCCAGACCCCGCTGGGCAAAAGTATAAGCACCAAATAGAATTCCGAATATTCCTAGGTGGGCGATCAAATTAAAAAAGAGTATCCGTAGATTTGTGTGCCGGCTCGCCGAAACACGCCTCATAAATATTTTATAAATGAGCCATGATACAATCGAAAGCCCCACCAGAAAGAGCATCGGCTCCAACTGGATATAAGCTTCGATACGATCTAACGGAATCCAAAGTAGGTTTGATTTAGGGTTCACACCCTTAATCTAACTAGAAATTAGTGAGGCAGCAATGTTTTCACTGCAGCATCACGAACTTCTTTATAAAGAGTAGCCGTATAGTTCGCGACCGGAACAACCACATCAGGGATCGTTCCGACGTTTTCTACATAAGATCCGTCTTTACGGACGATGAGAGATTCCGTCTGACGAACATCGAAATGTGAGTTCGGAGCCTGGTTATATCCAACGACGTTACCGCCGGCCCCCATCGACTGGGTCCCTACGATCGTCGCAAGCTTATTATCCTGGAGGTTGGCCGAAAAAATGTCGCACATCGATGCGCACATCTCGTTAATGAGAACCGCATACTTGAATTTCTTCTTCATCTTATCGTTCGACTTAAACGCATAAGGAGAAAGAACTTCAGCAGAGTAGACAGGTGAAAGCCTGTCGCCACCCCGGCGTGAATTCGTCAGGTCAGAAAGAACCCGGCGAGAAACTTCCCGTCCAGTGTCGCTATCAGCATGAGTTGCGTTAGATTCAAATGCGTCTAACCAGCTATCACTGGTGCGGAACTGAATCTTCGTATGCTCGATTTTATCGGCCGTTAAAGCTGCTGCCATCTGCATTCCAAGCACGAGTGAACCACCACCGTTATTCAGTAGATCAAGCACCACATAATCGACACCCAGGAGTTCGAAGTTCGCAAGGGTCGCTTTAAATTCAGCTAAAGCCTGCTGTGGGGAAGCCAGTGGGCTGAAGGTGTCGACAAAAACCGTTCCGACCAAAGCCGAACCCGTTTCAGCCCCAGTCGCATCGGTGATCTTTTCACGAGCGACATAGGCCGGATAAACTTGAGCCGCATTTAAGAACACTGCATTTTCTGGAACGAAACGGAGTTCACGCATCCGTTCTTCCGCAGTTTTTTCTTTTTCTTCTGCTTTCGGGTCTATGAACTGAAGCCCAGCAAATGCGTCTAAAAGGCGGAACCCGTCAGTCACTGTCTTACGGAGTTTCTTAGAAATCGATTCAGCATTTAATACCGGCAGTTCGATTCGACCATCGAAACCCACGAACTGGAACTTAAAGAGTACGCCGCCGTTACCATCGGCGAGCATTAAGTAATTCTCAGAAACTTCGGTTGTTTTTTTCGGCTGGGCTGCGTCCTGAGCCTTTTTTTGCTCGGCAGTAAACTGGACGAGATCCTTCTTCACCCATGGAAGCGTAACATCGAAAGTCGCGTCCGAGCGTTTTACAGTGAGTGTCGCATCACGATCGGTCGGAATTCCGTTCGATGTCGATAGACGCGTGAAAAGTTTATTTACGTGGTAAGTGAAGTTTGATTCGTCGTTTCCGAGATTTCTCCACTGGAGAAGATCTGTGGTTACGACATCACGTAGAAGTCGACCATTTAACTTTAAAATTCGGTCACCCTTTTGGATCGGGTAGGTCGAAGTATCCGATATAGTGGGTAGACGGCTTTTCACCAGAAGTGTTTCCCCATCACGAACTCCGTTAAAACCTAAGTAAGCCACCATCGAACGGTCGGGGAGCGAAGATCCGGTCAAGGCGGCAGATGTGTGAGCATCACGGAAATTCGAAACAAATTTATAAACGACTGCGTAAAACTCGTCGTTCGTGGTTGTTGCTTGGGCCGCTTTTACCGTATCCGCCTTCAAGCGTTCGAAATCGAATCCGAACTTTTTTTGCTTATATTCAAGCGGGGCATAGTTCTCTCCGAACTGGGAGTAAACCCAGAAAAGATCTGCTTCTTTTTCTTCGTTCGAGAGAGTGCGACGAGGAACAGGGTCACACGACGTCATCCCCACAACAATAAATGCAATTCCGAGTAAAAAGAAAAAGGCACCTTTGAACTTCATGTTAATGACTCCCTTAATTTACTAATTATTTTATACTGATTTCGAACGCAGATAACCTGCAAAAACCCAAATGTATCCGTAACAAATGATAGGAAGAATGAATGAGAATCGAAGTTCGATTCGATCTGCCATCATTCCCTGAAAGAGCGGTATGATCGCTCCACCCACGATCGACATACAGAGGAGCCCTGAAGCCTTTTCAGTCCCTCGCTTCATTCCCTCGATCGCCTGAGAAAAAATAGTAGGGAACATGATCGAGTTAAAAAGCCCGACGAATAGAATCGTCCACATCGCAAACTCACCCGAACCAAAAATCGACAACGCAGTCATCACGATGGTACCCGTCGCGAAAATTTGCAGAATTGCGCCAGGACTGTAACGAGCAAGCAGTGGCGTTCCTAGAAAACGACCCACCATTGCACCCCCCCAGTAAAAAGCTACATAGCGACCAGCAACTTCAGGGGTGAGAGAAAGAACGTGAGAAGTTCCAAGATAATTAATGAGGAAGCTTCCAATCGCAACTTCTGCTCCTACATAAGTGAATATCGCCATCATGCCCATCAAGAGTCGGCGATTTGCAAAAACTTCTGACCAAGGTGCATCTTCCGAGGCTTGAGATTTAAACGAAGGAAGTTTTACCACCGCAATAAAAATCGCGAGTGCGATCAGCGCGACCCCAATAAATAAATAGGGTGTTTCCACCGAACTTACAGACTGATTCGAAAGAATTAAATAAGAGCCGACAAGTGGAGCAACTGTCGTTCCGAGTGAGTTAAAAGCTTGGACGATCGTTAGGCGTGCAGATGCAGTGGCTGCAGGTCCAAGAAGAGTCACATACGGATTCGCCGCTACCTGGATGAGTGTGATCCCTGCAGCAAGAACGAAAAAAGCGCAGAGAAAAAGATTAAAGGAAACAAAGTGGGCGGATCCCAAAAATCCAAATGCACCCAGAGCCGTAATTCCTAATCCAGTAAAGAGCCCACGCTGATATCCGTAAGTTTCACAAAACTTCGAAGAAGGAATCGATACGACGAAATAAGAGGAGAAGAATGCAAACTGAATGAGCATCGCCTGAGTATAGGAAAGAGTAAAAAGTTCCTTCAAGTGAGGAACGAGGGTGTCATTCAGGCAGGTAATAAAACCAAAAAGAAAAAATAAACTCGTGATCATCACGAGTGACCGCGAATGCGGATTACGAACTGGGGCACTACTCATAGAATGCGTCTCGGATTCTGCGGAGGGAAAGGAAGCTAGCGTAGCTCCAGGTTAAATCATTTGCTCCCTGCATGACTCCATTCACGCGATTAAACTGTTCGGACTGAGATCCAGCCACGCCGGTATGAAATTTTGCTCGGCGAATGAATGCATCACTGCGCTCTTGGAGAGCAACCAGGGCTGCTTCATAATTCGGATCTCCAGCCTGAAGTCGTTTTTTAGTCGAGAAACTCGTTTTCAAAAGTTCTTCATAAAAAGGACGTGAGAGGTCCGTAACAACTAATGAGCCGCGAGCAATTAACTCTCCTCGTAATCGGAGCAGGTACTCCGCCATCGCATGAGTGGCTAAAAACCAAGGATTTCCCTTCGAGTCTGTGCGGTAACCATCGTAGCGATCTTCAGGATAACGACCGATTCCAGGGCCCATGATGCGGCCTTCGTTATTCATCCGGTCACGATTAACCGCGTACTGATAATCAAAACTTTTCGTGAGTTCAAACACCGTCGCGATCACGCGATCATCATCGACATAAAACGGAGCGCCACGACGTCCGGAGTGAAGCACACCCAGGACGATAGCGATATCGAGGTTTGAATATTTGTCTCCTGCTCCAGCAACTTGATTTCGAGTCGTTAAGAGGTAGCCTTTTGGGGCGGACCAAAATTTATCGAGCGACTCGAGAACGCGAACCGATTCATTATGATAAAAAACAGCGGCTGCATCATCATTCATTTTTTTCGCAAATATTGCGCCTTCATATAAAGCCCGCCATTGGGCGATTCGTGTATAGAAGTGATCCCCCATGACTTCTTCCCAGAGGTCATACGATGGATCCATCCAGTGATGAGCAATGTATTCGAGATCAGCCTTAATCACGGTGTGTGCAGGAAGTTCTAAGCGGTAGAGAACTCGGGTTACAAAGTCTTGCCCGCCGGTATTCATGAGCTCTTCGGCAAATCCGAGAAGAGAGAGCACGCGAAGTGCGGGTCCATCATTTTGTGGACGACCCCAGGATGCGGTAAAGGCACGTCCGTCAATTTCAAATTTGGGTTCACCGATTCCCATTCCATCCGCAGGACCGGATAGATTATCCGTCATCTGGTTTCGGCGTGAGAAGAGTGCGAAGTCGCGCATAGCATTCATCGTCTGCTGGGGATTAACCGTGCGATAGGCCCACACTTCGCGCATCACCAGAGAAGCGTCGCGAATCCAATGTGCGTAGTAATCCGGGTTGCGTCTTGAGGGGGATGCCATAACTGCGCCCCGTGCACCATCCGATGGACTTATTGCTTGGTACACATTCTGAAGTGATCGGACAGACTGTGCCTTCACCCAATTTTCTAAACTCGACTCGGCTGAAAACGCCGAACCAGAAACAACCAACACCCCAAGCAGTAAGCTAATCTTCATGCACCGGAACGTACTATTCGATAAACTGAAGTGCAATTTTTGAGGTGAGACTTTTAATATTGTTTTAATGCATTAGGTCACCCCACCTCAACATGGTAGTGCTACTCTTTGTGGCGAAAGCGAATACACCCAAATTTCAGTCCGATCTCTATTATAGAGCACGTCCGTTTTATCCTGCGTATGTTTTTGCTCCACTCTTTAAGACTAATTCAAACCCCGGCAGCGTCTTAGATCTGGGCTGCGGTACAGGACAATCGATTAGATCTTATCGCGATGCATTAAAAGATTCGGGTACAGATTCGTCAGATTTATTTGCAGTAGATCCTGATGAGAAAATGCTCGCACAAGCCAAATCGGCCACAAATAATATCACCTATCTCGTTGGCTCAGCCGAATCGATTCCACTGCCGAATTCATCGGTAGATACTCTACTCATTGGTTCAGCGATCCATTGGTTTATTCTCGATCGCGCACTGGAAGAAATCGCTCGAGTCCTTCGACCTACAGGGCATCTTTTCGTTTTCGAATACCAATTCCCAAAATGCATCGAAGACCCGGGCCTTCATGATTTCATAAAACGAAAATTTAACCTCGAATGGAAAGCCCCCGTGCAAAAGCCTCGGGGAAATCTTTCTGAAATAACTTCCTGCTTTCGAGATTCTAAGAAATTCAGATCCATTCAGGAAGATAGACCCGTCTGGAAAGAAAAGTTAGGACTCGAAGAATTTCTCGGTCACCTTTTTTCGCAGTCGCGCTACCTCCACGCAGAAGAAAACCAGTCTGATCGACTCCAGTATAAAACCGTTATTCGAGAATCGCTCACCCACCATTTTCAAAACGGTCCCCTTCTATTTGATCTCAAACCCAGATCGATCTTATTTCAGAGAAGTGAAGAGCTATGAGACACTTGCGGATAATGAACACCATGAACCTAGTCGCTCGAGTCACCATATATTCCCTCCTCTTTTTAGCAGGATGCTCTAAAGCTCTGGACTCTCCTACACAGTCTACAAACACTCCGGAACGCGTTAATGAAAAACCGATCCTGAAAGATCGATGTAACACCTTAACTTCAACCCAGTTAATTCGGGATATCGAAACAAAAGAGTCGACTAAGAAAACCCTGGAAGCCGAGGCAAAAAAATCTCCCGCAAAAGAAAATTTCCGAAAACTCTACACGGCTGAAGCGGCTTTCATGAAAGAGACTACAGCTGCGCTTGAAACGCTTTCGCACTGCGAAGACCCTGTTAAACCGAGTGTGCTTGAGGAAATAAAAAAGAAGGTTGCAACCTCCGAAGCGAACGTGAAGTATCTCTCCGAGAACTTTCCAGAATTTAAATAGGGGGAATCCATGAAATTTTTATTGCTCGCACTCGTTTTAACTCTCGGATCGGCACACGCAGGTGTACCACAGCTCGGCGGACGCTCAACTGGACGATTAGCGATCGGTAAATTTTCTGAGCCGACCGCGTTTGGTGAAATCGAAGATTACCAAATCGGTGATATCTGGGGAAAATTACCCGTGAAAGAAGCTGATGTTCGAACGGGAACGACCGCACTTCAGCGCGCAGCACGAGCGACCGCTAAATACGGCGGTCTCTTCGGTGGTGCTACTGGGTTTTACATGGGTAAATTTAATGGCGAACACATTATGGGCACGAATCACCACGTGGTCGAGGGTGTGGGATGTTCGAATGTAACGCTGAAGTTTCCTTTTCTCTCTGACCACTTAATCACGGCTAAATGTAAACGAATTATTGGGCACTGGACCGATATTGACTTTGGTCTCATCGTTCTCGACATCTCTCCATCAGACGAAGCGTATTTTAAGAATGCTGGAGTAAACTTTGCCTACGATAAAAAAATCGAACGAGGGACGAGGCTGCTTACCGTCGGTTTTGGAGTTGCTAAAAACCCACGCCAAAAAGACATGATGGTGAACGTCGATGACGACTGTAAGGTTTATTCAAACACCGAAGATTTCCGTTTTATGGGAGACCCCGACACGATTAACCCAGGCCCTTATAAAGCTTGGTCGTTCGCACACGGCTGCGATATTTCGCACGGTGATTCTGGATCAGCCTTCTTTAACCGCGATACAGGCGAAATGATTGGGATCGTATGGACTGCAGCGACGCCTAAAGATGCTCGGGTCCGGACGCGCACTTACTTAGATCATCTCGATTCATCAGGACCTGAGATCTGGACGAAGCTCGGATACACGGTTCCTGCCTCGAAGATCCACGATCACTTAGAGTCTATTACTCCATCTCTTCCAGCTACCGATTCTGCGATTGTGGAAGCACTGATTAAGTAATTTTCAGATTCTGTAACTAATTGTAATTATAATGATATAATTGGATGCCCTCGTTTTCGTATTGCCTCAAAAGAAATCAGCACTAAGGGATAGATAGGAATTTTCAAGCAGCAAGCTTGAGTTCTTCACTCTGTTCTTCGCTTCGGATGATACCCATCAGGAGCTTTAGTTTTTCTTCGATCGCCATTTTCATTTCAA
>JBGSHQ010000226.1:0-5189 GCA_041752095.1 Bdellovibrionia bacterium | reverse complement strand
TTGGATTTTTTCTAGGTCAGCTCGTGTCGTTCGACCATAGAGGGGGCTCGACTGATCGATGGGGTGAACGACGAGCCATGAGGCCGCAAACACGGGAGACTGACTTCGTTCGAGTTTTAAGTCGTAGAGATTTCGGTAAGTATCCCCTTCGGCGGTAGTCTCCGTGCAAATCATCACGACCGATATTTTTGCTTCGACGATTTGGTTTCGTCGTTCATTAGCGAGTCTAAAAATAAAACTAGGGACTCCATCAATGTCCGAGAGGGTCGCGACCTTACTGAAAGCGATTCGCGCAGTCGGTCTCGAAAAGCGAGCGAAAAGAACTCCCGTGGTCAAAGCCACCGATAAAATTCCCGTAATGGTTTCGAGTGTAACGAGTAAATTCGCGCCTAAAGTCGCAGGTGTGAGTTTCCCGTACCCAATGGTTGCAAACGTTTGGATCGAAAAGAAAAAAGATTCTTGAAAACGACCGAATTCACCCTCAAATGTTCGACCTGAAATCGCATCAGGTCCCAGAAGGAAGTAGAAAAGACCGAAGAGTAAATTCATTCCTAGATAAGTTCCCATCGCGAGAGAAAAAAATCGTGGCCATGAAAGGACTAAAATCCAGTGATAGAGATCTCCAAAAGGTCCCTGCAGTCGGCTGATGGGAACGATATTAAAGGTTCCGTCTTGATTTAAAGACCGTTTAACTTTTTCCGAATTTTTCATAGTTATTTACGAGCGTTTTCAATCGACCGATGACGGCTTCCACTGTTTTATCAAGGGGCGCAGAAAGCGCGAGTCCAGCCGCATAATCATGGCCTCCGCCTCCGAGTTCCATCGCGATTCGATTAATAATGATCTGACCTTTAGAGCGGATGGAAACACGTATTTGGTTATCGTCTTCTTCTCTGAATAGACAGACGACTTCAGCGTCTTTTAAGAGGAGTAATAAATTTAAAAACGACTGGGTATCATCCGCCGAAGCGCGGTGCTTTTTACGAACTTCTAATCCCATCTCCAGCCACGCAATTTTTCCACCCGCGGTCACTTGAGTATTCTGGAGCAGCTGCCCTAATAGCTGAAGGTGAGAAAGTTCCTTAGACGAATAGATCGCTTGGTAAACTTCCTCGGGATTTACTCCTTCGATAATCATCTCAGCTGCGATTCGGTGGGCAGCGGGAGTCGTCCGTGCATAGCGAAAACTATTCGTGTCGGTCATGACAGAGACATAAAGACCAAGAGCAATGTCTTTATTTATTTTTGCGAGTCCCAGATCCTGAAATACATGAAAGAGCATCTCGCCAATAGAGCTCGATGCGATGTCCGAGAGCACGCTCGCATGGGGAGGATACTGAATCGCGCTTGCTCCTGCGATTTCAGGATGGTGATCGATAAAGATAATTTTTTTCGCGCGAAGGGAAAGTTCCGGCCAGAGCTTTCCTAAGCGCCTCGGGTCGTTCGTATCGACGATGATCCAGAGATCGAACTGATCCCAAATCTCGACTTCACCTGGCCCGAGGAGTGTTGTGCCCTTAGGGTCAAGAAACTGATAGCGGCGAGGGAGGGGATCAGGATTATACACACGACACGCTTTTTTTCCGCGTTTTAGGTAGTGAAACAGCGCGCTTTCAGCTCCTAGTCCATCACCATCCGGTAGAGAGTGGGTCGAAATTAACACTCGCTTCGCGTCGTAAACGGTCTGCTTAAAGCGTTGAAATTCTTTAGTTTTAGATAATTCGATGGGTTTCGTTTTCGTTCTCAAGTCGCGGCTCTCCTATTCCGAAAAACTCTATATGAAAGTTGCTAAGACCGCTAAAAAGACTTCCCCGAAAACAAAGATTCCTAATGCACGTGCGGTTGATCCACTTTACGTCATTTTTGAGCAGCATCTTTTTAATTTTGCTGACCCGGATTCAGACCGTAAGACTTTTATCTCTCAGGTTGTATCAGAGTATATTTCTTATCTTCGTAAGAATAATATTATCGTTCCTAAGTCTCTCGAGCAACCTATCGTCGAAGAACTGGGTACTCAGGTAAACACGATGCTCGTCAGAAAAATCTACGGATGTTTGACGGTCAGCCAGTTCGACGCCCCGAAGAAGCGCGTGAAGCCCCGCGTTTCGAAGACCGGGTAGGCTTTCGGGCTTTCCTTGCCCTCTTTCTTCGGCTTTTTTCGCGAAGAATTTTTTTCCGAGTTTCAGCGACTACATAGCGCATGATCATCACGGCGATGTTCCTTTTCGTCGCTTTTTCGATGCCTTCAAACCCTGGCGAAGAATTGACTTCTAAAATAGTAGCTCCTCCCGGACCGTCCATGAGATCGACGCCAGCGACACCTAGGTTAAATGCCGAAGCCGCACGGATTGCGATTCTCCGGTAAGAGGCGGGGAGGGTGATCGGGCTTCCTTCGCCCCCGCGATGGATGTTTGAGCGAAACTCACCGCTCGGTGCGGTTCGAAGCATCGTTGCGATAATCTTTCCACCAACGACAAAAACTCGGTAATCGCGTCCTGCGCTCTCTTTTAGGAACTGTTGGATCAGGACGTCTTCTTCGAGCGTGTTCAGGGTTTCTAAAACGCTAGCGACCGAAACGGGTGAGTGGGCGATCATCACCCCAACGCCTTGGGTTCCGCGGAGAACTTTTAAAATCACCGGCATTTCTTTGACGGCGGCAAGCGCTGCGCGGAGATTTTTCGATCCACGCGCAAGCACCGTAGCGGGAACACGAACCCCTGCTGAGGAAAGAACCTGGAGGCTTCGAAGCTTATCACGGCTCTCTGCGATCGCCTGCGAACCGTTAAAGACGAGTGAACCTAGCGATTCAAAATGCTTCACGACCGCAAGACCATAGTCTGTAATGGACGCCCCAATTCGAGGTAGAACAGCGTCGTAATGGTGGAGGATTCGGCCATGGTAAAGGATCGCGCGGTGTTTTCCATCGATGACAAGCTGACACTCGAGCGGGTCGATGACATCACAGTGCACTCCCACACGCTTCGCCTCTTGAAGGAGACGACGAATACTGTGAAGATTCTTATTCCGGGACAATATTGCGATACGCATCAGTTAAAAGTGTACCATTGAGGAAATGATGAAGAAAGCGAACCAGATTTTTTTAGGAGTGATTCCACTCTTTTTAGGGATTCTAGGATGTGGTGGCTGTTCGAGTTCTCCTGAGAAACCCAGCCTACCGTTTGAGCGATCCGAACAGCAAATGGAGTTTGACTCGCTGTGGGAGGAGGATTTTCCAGGACCCATTACGGACCTTGCTCTCGCAAAAAAATCGGGTGATGTGGTCGTCGCAACCATTCCAGACATGGATTTAGGGGGTAAACACTTTCTCACGTTGGTTTCGAAGTCGGGTAAAAAACTTTTCCAACTCAATAGTCCCTTTCCAGTGAAGAGTTTAGATATCTCGGACGACGGTTCACGGATTTTTGTCAGCAACTACGATGGAAAACTCATTTCATACGACCGAGAAGGTAAGAGTCTCTGGGTATCCGAAGGAGGCTGTAAGCCGATCGTTATTAATGCGACAAAAAAAATCGTCTGTTTTCACGATGACGATACAAGACCCAGTTTTGCATTCGATCTGTATGACTTTGAAGGCAAGCGACTTTCACGGTTTTCTACGCGTATCGATGTTCTCAGTCTAAAAGTATCTGACGACGAAAAGTGGATCGCGGTTGCTTTTGCGGGAGGTCGAGTCACCCTGCTGAATGATCAGTTTAAGGTCGAAAAGGAGCACAGGGTTACAGGTGAAGTTCTCGATCTCGGAATCTCTACGGGAGATAATCCTAGACTCAGTGTTGTTTCGATCGACAATAAAAAAGGCGAAAGTCTTTCGGTATTCGAAGGAAAAAAATCCCTCATCGCAGCTCTTCCGCTTTCCTATCATGTCGAGCAGACCGAAATATTTCCTTCTGGAAAGCTGATCACACTCTATGGAAATGGACCCCGCGGTCAGTACATCGCTGTTCATTCCGCGAGCGATGCCACTCTCCAGTGGCAAAAACTTGAACCTCGTTACGCTGATTACTCGCTCGCAGTGAGGCTAGGAGAAGACCGAATATTAGCAGGATTCGAACAGGTGGGAACGGGGCCGAAAAATGGGGTTAAGTCTCGAACGAGCCGTCTCGTCGTCCTCGATCTGGACGGAAAACTGAAAGCTGATTTACAGCTGAAAACGGCAGAAGGCGCGTACCTTTATTCATTCGCCTATTCCCAGTCACGATCTCTCATCGCAGTAGGGACGGATGATAAGCGGTTACAGCTTTTTCAAATCAAATAACTATTCTTCGGCCGGATCACTCTTATGGTGATTCGTAATAATTTCTTTATGTCGGCGAAGCTGTTTTTCAAGTCGTGCAACCGCCATGTCGACCGTCGCATACGCTTCTTCTGAGTTTCCTTCACCAAAGAGATCAATGTGGCTTCCAACGACGTGACAGTGGGAAATGAACTCGCCATGTTCTCGGTCGAATGTCCAAGTGACATGGACCTTACCATCTAAATATTTTTTCAGTTTTTCCGACTTATCTTTCGCATAATCGCGAAGGCTGTCGGAAGAGTCCATGTGCTTAAAATGAATGTCGACGATCATGAATAAAACCTCGTCGAACTACTATAGAGTCTTTTTTCGTTTGCTTGAAGAAAGAATTCCGAGCATGTCGCGATATTTTGCGACGGTACGGCGAGCAATGTCGATATTATCGTTCGCCAGAAGTTCGACGATTTTCTGATCGGAGAGGGGACTCTTCGGGTCTTCTTTAGATACGAGTTGGCGAAGCTTTTCCTTCACTGCTTCACTTGCTAGCGCATCGCCTCCGTCAGAAGATTGGATCGAGGAGTTAAAAAAGTATTTTAATTCGAAAATTCCGACCGGGGTATGAACGTATTTGTTTGTCGTGACGCGTGAAATTGTCGATTCATGCATGCCAATATCGTTAGCGACATCTTTTAAGATCATGGGCTTCAACATCTGAACGCCCTTATCAAAAAAATCTCGCTGACGTCGAACGATGGCTTCGGTGACTTTATAAATGGTTTTCTGGCGATTATGGATCGATCGAATGAGCCAAATTGCAGAGCGAAGTTTTTCTTGGACGTAGTCCTTCGTATCTTTACTGCCTTTAGTTTGGTCGGCCTTTGCGTTCTGCAGAACAGATTTATAGTAGGGAGAAATTCTGAGCTTAGGGAGTCCA
>JBGSHQ010000225.1:0-1975 GCA_041752095.1 Bdellovibrionia bacterium | reverse complement strand
AGCAGCGTAGAGGGGGACTGAACCTATCCTGACTTCTCCTGTTAATGACTGATGCTTGCTGCCACTTCGTAAAGAAGAGATCTGCTCAAAGTATTCTGATGAAATTTCAAGCATTTTTAGAGCTTTTTTTGTAGGTAGCATCTCTTTGCCTACACGGACGAAGAGTTGCTCCCCCCATTCTTGTTCAAGTCCAGAAATGCACTGGCTGACTGCCGACGGGGTCATCTGGAGTTGAGCGGCGGCTCGAGTGACGCCCTTTTTCTGAGCTACTAGCTGAGCGATGCGTAGTTTTTGTGTCGACAAGTTAAGCATAACTGAACTTATAGTTAATAAACTTTAAATTTACTACATTTAATTTATAAGCCATTGATACGTCATGAGAATTAAAAGCCAGACGATCTATTCATTTTTTATCGGTTTAATTTTGTCGACGAATTCCTACGCAGGTATCGATGGTAGTTTAACCGTAGATTACAGCCTTATCGATGCCATCGCTAAAGCAGCTATTCGAGAACAGCTCAACACACTTAATGATGATTTAGAAATTGCTGAACTCGACTCCAATGAGTTTCGTTTGCTCAGAAGCCTTTTGAAGCGTGGTCATCATCGGGTGCACCCTAGCTACCTCGATTCAAAATGTGCATTCCAGCCTGAAAATGTTCTTGCTCTTCTTGACCAAGAGCTAAGTGAAATTGACGATCGTGTGCCTGTCAGTGCCCATTCATTAGAAGATATTCGTCGGATCCATGGGAAAAAGATGTGGAAGGCACTCTCAAGATATTGCGTGAATTCAGCAAAAAATTTTGAAAAGCGTTTATTAAATAAAGGGGTTTCGCAGGACCAAGTCCAAGAACTATCTCAGTTCATTTTTTACCCCACATGGAATGGGCGACCTCGTTTAAGAAAGGCCCTTTTTGAGTCTCTTCAGTGGACGATAAGTGGCGCTATGTTTCTAGGTGGAAGTTTTGGACTCATAGGGATTCCGCTCGGGAAAGTGATTCTCAGCTATGCTCTCCCTGCCACTTCCGCACTCCAGCTTAGAAACCTCTACAAGAACACACAAGGAGGGATTCATTTACCCCAGCTGGATATTCAACTCGATGCGGAGGAGTTAGGATTTCACAGTGCTGCTCAATCCTTCTGAAATGTGAGGGAGTTGCGGCATTCATCCGGATGATTGCTAGACGTTTTGGCGCATAAATGTCCAATATTGGGACATTTATGACGGCATACAACTTGAATTGTAGATGTTAAACAACCCCAACAACTTGGTATCTGTGTTAGTTCATCCGTTAGAACATTTAATGATTTTTTCTTTTAAACGCTATTTAATTTCAATTTTTATAATACTTATTTGTACGCTGCTTCAGTCGCTAATCTGGAGTAGTGTCGATCCAGCGCCCTTTTTATTGTACTATCCCGCTATTGTTCTGGCATCGTTTTTCGGCGATGGGATTCTCGCCGTTTTACTTTCGTCGCTGGCAGTCCAATTCTATTTCGTCCCCCCACTGCATACTCTGATAATCACCGAGCCCGGTGGAATAATCAGGCAGATCGTATTTATATTTTCTGGTCTTATGATTGTCGTTCTCGCGATGGGGTTTAAAAGTGCAAAAAAGGATGCGGTAAAATATGCAATGGAAGCTCAGTTAAATAGCGAGTGGTTAAAAGCAACTTTGATCAGTATCGGAGATGCAGTTATTGCTAGTGATCCTCAGGGAAGAGTCAGTTTCATGAATAATGTTGCTGAGAAACTTACCGGATGGACTGAACAAGAATCAAAAAATTTACCCTTATCCGCAGTGTTTTCGATCGTTAATGAAACCACTCGCCTTAGAGGAGAAAATCCTGTTGATAAGGTGCTGCGAGTGGGTTCAGCCGTCGGTTTCACTGGTCATATGGTGCTCATTCGGAAAGATGGCTCAGAGATTGTGGTAGAGGACAGTGCAGCACCTATCTTTAACGAGATGGGTGT
>JBGSHQ010000224.1:0-23050 GCA_041752095.1 Bdellovibrionia bacterium | reverse complement strand
CCCCTAAAATATTAGCCGTAGGTAAATCGGTTGGGAGTGGGTCAGGTTGCTGGGACTCACTATCAGTAGCGGCAAGGGTCACCTCACTCACGGGCACTGCTATCAGTTCGGGCATGATCTCTGTGGCATCAGAAACGATTTCAGTTTTAATTTCAGATTTAGTCTCAATTGAAACTTCTTTAACGATCGCTTCTTTTTTTGGATCTAAACGAACTCGGTAAGGGCCAATATCAACGACGTCTCCTTCCTTAATAAGAGCACGCGTGCATTCAACACCATTAAGGCGAATCGGTGCAAAGTCACTTTGTCGTTCGATTTGTACCCCTTCAGACGTTTTTCGAATCACTGCGTGATTTCGTGATACTGCTCGATCATCAAGACGAACAACATTCCCCTCACCTCTGCCGATCGAAATCTCAGCGTCGAGAGATTGAGAACGAAGCGTTTCACCTTCGCGAGAA
Organism: Bdellovibrionia bacterium; assembly: GCA_041752095.1. Classification (GTDB taxonomy): domain Bacteria; phylum Bdellovibrionota; class UBA1018; order UBA1018; family UBA1018; genus JACMQW01. The sequence goes on along the minus strand of JBGSHQ010000224.1, from coordinate 22,589 downwards.
ATAAGGAGAAGAGGAAGGGCACTCATGACTCAGACCCCCCTTTCTTTAGTTTGTTCTCGACAGCACGCAGCTGATCTTTTGCTTCGATAAATGAAGGGCTCTCGGGTTCGCGACTCAGGAGTCTTTGTACGGCCTCGAAATGAGATCGGGCCGATTTCAACTTTCCCGCATCCAGGTCCCTCCGACCTCGATCCAGATGCGACTGAACATCTCTTTCGATTGAATGATCACACTCTTTTAAAAAACTTCGAGCCATTGCGTAGGAAGGATTAATTTGCAAGGCGGTTTCAAACTGAACTCTCGCTCGAAGATAGTTTTTTTCTCGATACTCACGAAATCCTTCTTGAAAAAAGGTTTCAGCAGAAGATACGGCACCTCCACCGAGACTTACAGGAGGTAAATAAGATGCAAGATCCCTTTCTGCTTCTTTTTCCTTTTTCTCTTTTTCTTCCTTTTTAGCGACTTTAGGATCTTTGGCTTTAGGTTTCTTTGACTCCGAATCGTCGAGATACATCCAGATAGCTAAAATCACCACAAGACCGATATATATTTTTTTTCTTTTTTCAGAGCTATCGCCACCCGTTCCATTGATCGCTCCGATTCCAGCGATACCCGCCATCCCCTGAAAGTCGTTACCCTCACGAGCAGGCTGGGTTGGAGCTGGAGCAGTAACCTGAGCGAGTGCTACCGCCTGCCCAGGACTTCCTACCAAGTACTGCCTTGGAAGTGCGCGAGCCGCGGTATGGAGGAGTTTTGCACCTGTGTCTTCGGGCACAAATTCAAACGCCGTTTCACCTACTGTTACGAAGTCACCTGCATTTACAGTTGCTTCACGCGTGATCAGTCCATTATGTACAAATCCGTTTTGGCTTCCCTGATCCTTAAACTTCCAAGCTCCTGAAGGCAGACGGATGACATCAGCGTGTTTACGAGAGGCGCGAAGATCCGCAAAGACGACATCATTTTCATCGCCCCTACCAATCGTAAAATGATCAGCAGTCACCACAAAAATTGAACCGGTATCCGGTCCGTGCAAGACCTTAAGTCGAGCACGCTCTCCATTTTGTTTGGGTGTCTTCCATTGTCGGAAACGAAGCGTGTTTGGCATAATCACTCTTCCTTCCGTATGAGATAGAAAATGAAACATTTCGCATCACCAAAGTGTCCAAAGGATACTACGCGAATCTGGAACATGATTCCTGAGAAATCAAACTCTTCGATAGCGCCTTCGGTTCCCGGTGACGCTCGATCACAAAGATCACTGACAAGGCTTGAAAATGCTTGATCACGAACCACTGATGTAAGCTGCTGACCATCCGACGAATCGAATCGTACACCCGTCACTTCCTCAAAAATTGAATTCATGACGATAACTTTTCGTTCTTCATCAAGTACGGCCATTCCATTTTTTGATGAATTTGCCATTGCACGGAGCGGTGCTAGAAAATCATGGGACCCAAGTGCTCCGGCGGTTGCCCCACCCTGGGATGAAGCCACATCCCCTTTCGGCACTCGCTTTAGAGCCGAGTCGATCACATCCCAAAGTGGATCGATTTCACTAAAGTAAGTCGAGGTCTTAAATTCAATGTGCTCACCCCGCAAGATTTGGTCAATTTTGCGATTCATTTCCTGAAACGGACGAATGGTGATTCGATAAATTAGGTAATAAATCAGTAATCCAATTAAGATCGAAAGAACTAGGGTATGCGCGTAGACCATCCAAATTGCAGCACCTTGAGTCGTTGCTGTCTCTAGATCAATACTCACTACCGACATTGCGACTGTCTTATTTTTTCCAGCGGCTGGATCGAGAACTTGAATCGGTTCAATTGACACTATTGTGTTTGATTCAGTCTTAGTTACGATACCGCTTTGTCGGCCTTCAATAAAAAGTTTCCGTGCATGAACTGCTGCGGTAGCTTCTGCACCAACTTCGAAAAACCGACCTGCTTTTGTGGACGGCGCTAAAATCTTATTCTCAAGATCGACAATGAGAGCAACACGTACTCCGCTGGCACGATCAAATGTTCCTAAATCCAGTTTCGATTCGGCCTTAACTGCCATGAATCCAGAATTACGCTCCGCAATCTCCTTCGACATGACTTTAGCACGCTCAGAGATTTCTCGCTCCAGAGCACGCTCTTGCTCGTTCATGAGAGGAGACAAAGAAATAAAAAGATTTAGAAGAAGATAAAGTCCAAATAACGTACCAATGACGATTCGCCACTCGTACTTCTCATTGAATTCTAAAAAGTAAGGGAGAATCACTCGATCAAATTGGTATTTAATTTTTCCAAAAACATCTTTTGGCATTGGTACATCATCGAGATCGGAACTGGAAAGAGGAGATGGAACGGATGAGTTCTGAGTTGGAGGATGGTACTGAGTCGGAAATGAAATAACATTGGCCGGGATTACTGATGTTTCATTCAGCTCAAAAACATACTCACCCACACTGATTCGATCGCCCGCTGTAAGTTTCTTTCGTGACGCTAATTTCCCATTAACAAAAGTTCCATTCGATGAACCTTGATCTTCGAGAGATACACCGACATTATCGACAACGAGTACACAATGGCGCTTCGACACGTTGCCTGAGTTTAAAACAATTTGATTCTGAGAATGTCTTCCAATTGAAAACTCTCCCGATTCTACGGCATAGCTCGACCCACGCGCAGGCTGCGCGCCAGAAGGTCCAGCGATTACCGTTAACCGATACATAATTCATCTCCTACAGTGATCCCGATCCGCTCGGCGCTTCCATAAGGAAGTTCCAACGTTTCATGAGCACTGCCATCACTGAGCGGAAAAAATTTCCAAGGTTGCACCGAGTGCACCGAAGTCACAATCTTCCGCTCCCCTTCGACGCGTAAAAAAACCACATCAATAGGGATCGACATAAACCACATGTGAATACTCGTACAGCTCGGGAAGAGAATTCCTTCTCCCCATTCCGAACGAGTTTTTCCCATCCAGCCGCGAAGCCTTAAAAAAAAGGACTCCGCTACAAGACACTTGTCGGAAATAATCCTGTGATCTTTTAGGTTTATGAGACGAATCTGCATTTTTCTAACCATCGTCACTTCTTTGGCGGCGATTAATTTGTTCCACCTTTAAAAAAGGCGAGTACAAAAGGTCCCGCCACCATTAAAAGAACGGCGGGTAACAAAAATAGGACACTCGGCAGTAGAACTTTTGACGCTGCTTTAGCGCCTTCCTTCTCAGCACGGAGTAATCTTTCAGATCGTATCTGGTCGGATTGCTGTCTGAGTATTTTTCCAATCGAAGCACCCATTTGATCAGCTGATATGAGAATCGCAACAAAACTATTTACTTCAGTCATTCCAATACGATTCGACATCTCACGGAGTGCATCAGAACGAGATGAACCCACCTTAATTTCTCGAAGCATCTGTCCTAATTCTTCGACCAGTGGGCTTGGAGCTGCCTTATCGACCACTTTCTGGATTGCACCGATAAAATCAAGACCCGCTTCAGTCGAAAGAGAGAGTAAGTCGACAATAAAGGGCATCGATTTTAAAATTTGCTTTTGACGACGGGTAATTAATCCCTTCACCCAAAAATCAGGATAAAAATATCCCGCAAGCCCTGAACAGACGATCGTTATCCAGCCTAAATCAGTTAAACCCATCGCATTAAGGACAAGACCTACTACGGGAAAAAATCCAATTAGGAAAAACTTATAGGCAATAAACTCATCCGGCGTAAGCTCATCCCGAAGTCCTGCTGTGATCAGTCGACGCCGATACTCAATTCGACGACTATCCCAATACTTTTTCCCACGCACCATCGGCACGACATATTGCGTGAAAAAAGGTCGAGTAATATGAACTAACTTAGATGAAGAGTTTCTGCTTCTGAGGTCGGCAAGATTTTCCTGTGCGGCGTTCTTTTCTTCCTCAGAAAGGAGCATTCGAGAAACCAAAAACGCTGCAAGACCCGCTGCCAAGTATCCGGCATAGAGAACAAGGCTGTGTTCGGTCGTTAGATCTGCAGGATTAGCCATAGTTCAAGGTACTTTCTCAACTTCTCTTCGGTTAGACTAGGAGTGACCTTAAACCCCAATTCTACCGTATGAAGACAAAACTAGGCAGTGTCCTAAAAGACACACTCAAAGATACTGTGAAGCATTTTAAATCTGCTGAAATCTCAATGGCAGCTTCTTCCCTTGCATACACGACCCTATTGTCAATTATCCCACTCCTGGCTGTTTCCTTTTCAATTTTTAAAGCGTTTGGTGGCCTCCAAAAACTCTATTTAACCCTCGAACCGATCATCTTTGAGAATCTGGCAGAAGGCTCGGATGAGAAGACCCTCGAACTCATCCGATCTTTTGTAGACCATATTCATGCCGGGGCTCTCGGAGTCACCGGTATGGTCGGCCTTCTCATCACGAGCTTTTCTATGCTTGCCAGCATTGAAAAAGTCATCAATCGAATTTGGAAAACTCCAATGAACCGTGGCATATTTCAAAGAATTTCTAGCTATTGGTTCTTTATTACCATTGGCCCTTTAGCACTTTCTTTAGCGATCGGTTTTGCAAGCTCACTTGACATGCCTCTTTCCCAATTCCTCCCCTCCGGCTTTTCATTTTTTATTATTTTAATTGGAATTTTTTTTGGAATTTATCGATTTGTTCCTCATCGTAAAGTTTCTTGGAAGGCGGCTTTGATTGGTGCAGTGGTCACATCAATCGTTTGGATATGTGCAAAATTCGGCTATGGTCTCTACATTAAAAACGTCGTGAGTTACGATAAAATTTACGGAAGCCTAGGAGCCATACCCATTTTGCTTCTTTGGATTTATGTTGGATGGCTGGTTGTTCTTACCGGTGCTGCATTCGCTTATTCGATTCAAACCCGCATCCCTGATAAGGATATTACTTTATGAAATATATTGAAGTCGTTTTACTTTTTTCGTTACTGAGTTCTCCCAGCTTCGCTGCAAAAAAACCTGAGGGGACAAATCTTCTGTGGAACTCGTGGTACGTCATGACCATCGGGGGTAAAACTCCCTTTGGCTATTATAACGATAGGGTCGAACGAAAAGATGGTAAAATCGCATACCAAAACCAACTCTGGAAAATGGAAGAGGGTTTCATTAACGAAGAACGAGTCGTTTCCTTTTCAAAAGATGATGAAAATCTCACGCCTCTCCTGTTTAATTTTTTATCAACTTACCGTGATACCGATCTTGCAATCGATGGAACTTTTACCGGAACACAACTCTCGGTTAAGGCGCGTAAAAACAAACAACCTCTCCCCTCTGTACAAACCTCAGTAAATTCCAAATCATTTTTATCTACTCTCTTTCAAGTTTGGATCGGTAAACATCTCGCGGGAATGAAAATAGGGAAAAGAATTTCCTTCGTGACTTTATTTGAAGATGCACTCAATACTCGCTTCGATGGCATAAGAGGTGCCGTTACTCTTGAGAAGGAAGATGATTTTGCTAGAAAAACAGGAAGCAATAAGCTTTCGATTGAACTCAATAACACGAAGAGCACCTGGTACGTTCTTTCATCTGGAGAATCGATACGAATTGAAAAACCTGATCAGCATTTACTCATCGAGAAGAAAACTGAAGCGGAAGCCCGCCGATTTCTGATTAAACGTACGGACACGGATGCGGGTACTTAATCGCCTCACCTATATCCTCATTCTTTTAATCGTCCTTTTTTTCTTCGCAAAAGGCGTTCTGCGTATTTTACCCGGAGACCCTGTCGACATCATTCTTGCTGAAACGGGCTCAAACATCGATCCAGCCGTATTACGGCATTCACTAGGTCTGGATGCTCCCTTTCTCTCCGCAACTATCGATCAGCTTATAAGCTTAGTCACCCATTTCGATTGGGGATTATCCATTTCGCATAAAACAGCGATCGGGCCTATTCTTTTGAAGCGATTAAAATCTTCTCTGATTTTAGGCTTCATTGCGATCACGGTATCGGTTCTTTTTTCATTTTTATTTGCTCTTGCAGCTACTTTAGAATCGCCATTAAAAAAAATACTACGGCACACTCTTAAAATTTTTTCCGCTGGAAGCTCAGCCCTACCTACCGCATGGATAGGGCCTATTCTGGGATATTTTTTAGCAGTTAAGTTTCAGGTTTTTGCTCTCACTGGCGGCCTCGCCTTACCTGTTATTACTCTTTCACTGGGCCTATCGGGCTTCTGGATGCGAATGATTTTTGAAACGCTTCAAAAAGAACTCAATTCGGATGTTGTCCGTACTGCGCGAGGAAAGGGGTTGAGTGAATTTAAAGTTCTTTGGAAACATACACTGATCCCGGTTTCAGGACCCCTTTTTGCTTATCTTGGATCTCAGGCAGGATTTCTTTTCGCAGGAGCGATTATTACAGAAAGTTTATTCGATCGTCCCGGTCTGGGTTCCCTTCTTATCGAATCCATTTTTAGACGTGATTACCCGCTGATTGAAGCTGTTCTGATCACTTCTTCAGCATTCATTCTTCTTGGAAATTTATCAGGAGATCTCCTTCAAGAATGGATCGAGCCGCGACTTCGAATGAAAGAAGAAGGGGCATGAACCCTTCGCTTAAAAAATATCTCGTTTATTTTTGGGGATTTGTACTGTTCATATTTATGATTTTAGTACCGAAAAGCTCCCTTAATCTTGATTTCTTACTGATGGAACCCAATTTTTCTGAAAGCATTTTTGGCCATGATGCTTTTGGAAGAAATCTTTTAGGTGCTCTTTCTGAAGCTATGGCGCGAAGCTTAATCTTTGCAACTCTAACAACCTTCACCGCGGTCGGAACTGGAATCATTGCAGGAGCATCGTTAGGAATGATGAGGGGAGGTAGAATCCGAAATCTATTTGAACGCATTCTCGACTTCTTCCTCGCTTTTCCAAGCATTCTTCTCTCACTTGCAGTGCAAGCAATCATTGGATCGGGGTGGTGGTCACTCACCTTTTCAGTAACGATTGGAATTTTTCCAACGGTCATTCGTTTTGTTGCTTCGCGCGCTAAAGAGATCGCTGTCACGGGTTATGTAAGCTCTGCTTATGCTCTTGGTGGGAGTAAGCCGAATGTTTTTTGGAGACATTATCGGCCTGAATTATTGGACTACATTCGGTTAAAACTACCCTCTTTGATCGCTCAATCCCTCCTTCTTGAAGCTACTCTTTCTTTCTTAAACCTCGGAGTTCCACCGGGTACCCTCTCCTGGGGTTCTCTCCTGGCCCAATCGAAGGATTATCTCGTTGAAGCACCTCATATTGCTTGGGTCACAGGCATTCCACTCGTACTCACCCTGCTTTCTCTTCAATACATGATGGACGATATGAGTCATTTACGAAAAAGGGTACCGTGAGAAAATTGACTCGTTTATTGAACAGCAGAGGTTTGTTAGGATCTACAGCATGTCGAACATAGATCACGCAAAAGAAATTCTTGGTGAACTCTTCATTATGGGTTTTAACGGAAAAACTCTTGAAGATGATACCGCTGCGTTCATTTCTCAGGCTCGCATCGGAGGCGTGATTCTATTTTCCCCTAATTATGAAAGTCCAAATCAAGTCTCGACTCTTATTAATCAAATTCAGGAATGCCGGGTAGGCGATCTTCCACTCTGGATTAGCGTCGACCACGAAGGCGGTAAGGTTCAGAGATTTAAATCTGGATTTACTCGAATTCCAGAAGCTGGCGAAATTGCAAAAGTTAATTCACCCAAACTTCTTTTCGAGATGGCTGAAAGGATCAGTGCCGAATTAAGGTCGGTTGGAATCAATGTTAATTTTGCGCCAGTTGCTGACATCAACTCTAATCCTAAAAATCCTGTCATCGGAACACGCGCCTATGGAGAAACCGAAGAGATGGTTTCTAAAATGGTGTCCGCTTTCGTACGTGGCCATTTAACTAAGCACGTACAACCCTGTGTAAAACATTTTCCTGGTCACGGAGACACCACCGTCGATTCACATTTCGCACTCCCTCGTGTTGAGGACTCACTCGAATCACTCCGTGAGCGAGAATTTCGTCCATTCATAAAAGCATTCAAATCGGGTTGCCGCTGGGTCATGACCGCTCATTTGATGAATCCTAATTTGGATCCCAAATATCCTGCAACACTCTCTAAAAACGTTCTTACTGATATTTTACGTGAAGAGATGAGATATACGGGGCTTATTGTTTCTGACGACCTAGAAATGAAAGCCATTACGGACCATTTTGGTGTTGAAGAAGCGCCCCGGCTTGCGATTGAAGCGGGCTGTGATTTACTGATTTATCGTTCTGAGGCAGCAACAAGACATGCCTACACTTCACTTGCGAAGGCGCTCGAAGAAGGAAGACTTGATCCTATTCGCGTCATTGAATCAGCAGAAATGTCGATGGAAATGAAAAGAGCGACCCTTCTTCCCTATTCTCCCGTCGACTCTAAAACGGCTGAAAGCAAGACGGGTCAGGCAGAATTTACGAACTGGATTAAAGAAAATTTTAAACTCTAGACTGATCTTGATACTGGCCGAATATTTTTCGAAGCGTATCAGAAATTTCGCCTAAAGTAGCGCCAGCGCGTGCACATTCACGAACAAGCCCCATGATATTTCCAGTGCCCTTTGCTCCGTCCAATAAGGCTAGCAAAGTGCGATCCGTTTCTTTTTGATTCCGCTTCAGGCGCCACGCCTTCAAGCGTTCCCTTGCCCCAGCTTCTAGCGTAGGAGAAATTTTCATAAGGTCTATTCGAGCACCAGCAGATGTATCTTGGAAACAATTAACGCCGACTACCTTAATGCGGCCATCATCAATTCCACGTTGATCAGAATATGCAGAATTTAAAATTTCTCCCTGAACCCATCCATTTTCGATGCACTTTACAGTGCCGCCCAGTCGGTCGATTTCTTCTAAATATTTCCAACATCGTTTTTCAAGTTCATCTGTTATGTTTTCGATAAAATAACTTCCCGCCAGAGGATCTACCGTTTGGGTCACGTTAGTCTCATAGGCAATGACTTGTTGGGTTCTGAGCGCTAACCGAGCAGATTCTTCCGTGGGTAAAGCCATCGCCTCATCTAATGAATTCGTATGAAGGGATTGGGTACCCCCCAAAACAGATGAAAGCGCCTGAAGCGCGACACGAACAACGTTATTCATCGGTTGTTGAGCGGTGAGGGTCGATCCAGCGGTTTGGGAATGAAAACGAAGCATGCACGAACGAGCATCTTTAGCCTGAAATCGCTCCTTCATGAGTTTAGCCCAAATTTTTCGAGCAGCACGAAATTTTGCAATTTCTTCAAAAAAATCAGAGTGGACATTAAAGAAGAAGGAAAGCTGACCCGCAAACTGATCGACCGGTAACCCTCTTTTTATTGCAGAATCGACATAGGCAATCGCGTTTGCAAAAGTAAAGGCAAGTTCCTGAGCTGCGTTCGAACCTGCTTCACGAATATGATAACCCGAAATCGAAATTGGATTCCATTTGGGCATCTCTTTCGAACACCACTCAAACATATCCGTAGTAATTCGAAGAGCACCTTCGGCTGGATAAATATAATTACCCCGAGCTACATATTCTTTTAAAACATCGTTCTGAACGGTTCCACGTAACTCTGAAACCTTTGCGCCCGTCTCTTCTGCTACACAGGCATAAAAAGCAAGGAGAGTTGAGGCCGTTGCATTAATCGTCATGGAAGTGGAAACCTGACTGAGATCAATGCCCTTGAATAGGATCCTCATGTCCTCGAGCGTGGAGATCGAAACGCCTACTTTTCCGACCTCACCTTTCGATCGAACATGATCGGGATCATATCCAAGCTGAGTAGGAAGATCGAATGCAACTGAAAGTCCCATGACCCCCTGTGAAAGGAGATAGTGGTAACGTTTATTTGATTCTTCCGCACTTCCGAAACCTGCGTATTGGCGCATCGTCCAGAGGCGGCCGCGGTACATATCTTTCTGAACTCCACGTGTGAATGGATATTCACCCGGCGTATCAGATAGCTCAGGTGGAAGGTCACTCGAATGATAGGTTTCCTTTACGGCAATACCTGAACGAGTCGCAAAAATTTTTGGAAGATCATTTTTGGATTTACTCATTTTAGCTGCCAATCAGGATTAAATCTGCGCCACTCTCAACTGCTTGGCCCTCACTGATTTTAACGGCTTCAACCGTTCCCGCAGCGAGAGCTCTGATTTCATTCTCCATCTTCATGGCTTCCATCACGAGTAGCGGCTGATCTTTCGAAACGGTATCGCCCGCTTTCACCAGTACACTCACAATTTTTCCTGGCATCTGCGCTCGCACTCGGAGTGATTTTTTCTTTCCACCTAATGCTCCAGCGGTAGCCAATTCTCCTTCGCCTTTAAAATGAAGCCCGTAGAGGACTCGAGAACCTCCCCGGTGTGAAACTCTGAATGAAAGTCCACTTCCGGATTCATCTGCTTCGCCTGAAATATCAAATCCTAAGCAAGAATTCGGAAACTGAATCCACACTCCATCCGCATCGCGTTTCCACGAAACCAAATATTTTTTTCCGTCGACTACGACTTCACCCTCTCCGATTCCACCGGCTGGAGCTTTTAGCCATTTCACACTTCGTTTTCCGACTACTCCACTGAGTTTACTCATTGGCGCACTCCTTCTCGGCGGCTCGTGATTTGCCATGGACTTAAGGAAAGTCCACTCCCTGCCTCACTCGAGTGATTTCCTGACATGAGACTCTGCTCGAGTAAAAGTTGGTGAAGTGAAACCGCGATTGCTTCTTCAGGAGTCACGCCTGCTGCAACAACATCAGAAGAAGGATCAGTTGTGAGATCCGGATTCATTGGAATTAAGTCAGTCGTGGTGTTGCCATCGAGGACCTGTTCATTCCGAGTGAGTTTCTGGAGGAACTCAAGATTAGTTTTAAGAGATCCGCGTTTAGTACCATCACGTTTTTTCGGTGGCTCGATCCGTGTCTCATCGAGAGCAACTCTCATTCGTCCGATCGCTTCTTCTCGCGTCTCCGCCCAAACTGACAGTTTAGCGATCATCGGATCATAAAACATCGAAATTTCTCCGGCTTCCGTCAGTGCCGTATCAGTACGCACATAAGGACCACTTGGGAAATGGATTCGACCCACTGGACCCGGTGCGGGTAAAAAATTCTTTGGGTCTTCGGCATAAATCCTGACTTCGATCGAAGCGCCAATGCGAGAAGGAATTTCGAGTTTTCTTTCTTTCGAAGGATACTCACCCGTAGCTAAAAGCAATTGCATCGCAACTAAATCTGTTCCCGTTACCCACTCAGTAACAGGGTGCTCCACCTGAAGACGCGTATTCATCTCGAGAAAATAAAAATTTCCTTTACCATCAACAATAAACTCAAGAGTCCCTGCTCCAGAGTATTTTATATTCGAAACGATTTTCAGCGCTGTTTCGAACATCTGTTCACGCGTTTTAGGATGGAGATTTAGAATGGGTGCGGGTGTTTCCTCCCAGACCTTTTGGTGACGTCGCTGAATGGAGCATTCTCGCTCTCCAAGATGAATTGCCCCCCCTTTTCCATCGCCGAAAACTTGGATCTCCACATGATGGGGTTCTAAAATGAGTTTTTCGACATACATCGAACCATCGCCAAAGGCACTTAAGGACTCTCGCGAAGCTCCTTCGAACGCTGAATGAATTTCTTTTTCAGAGTCCACACGGCGCATTCCTTTACCGCCCCCGCCTGCCGCTGCTTTCAGTAAAATCGGATAACCGATTTCGCGCGCAAATTTTGCTGCTTCATCGCTATCCTTAACGGCGCCAGGTGAACCGGGTACACGGGGAAGCTTAAGACCATCGATCGTCTTTCGAGCCGTGATCTTATCACCCATCACGCGCATACTCTCTGCAGAAGGACCCACAAAAGTGATGTCCGATTTTGTGCAAGCATCAACAAAATGTGCGCGTTCGGATAAAAATCCGTAACCGGGGTGAATATATTTTGCGCCAGATTTTTTGGCGGCCCCGATCACATTCTCTACATTCAGATACGAGTCCTTCGGTGCACTTCCACCGATAAAATAAGCTTCATCACAGGCGCGGACATGTTCTGCGAACCGGTCTGCCTCGGAATATACCGCTACGGTCTTAAACCCCAGCGACTTTGCCGTCCGTGCAATTCGAATCGCAATTTCTCCACGATTCGCAATGAGAAGAGTACCTCTTTTATAAAGTGTGGCGCTCATAATGGAATATTCCCATGCTTGCGTGAAGGCCCGCGTTCTCGTTTTCCTTCTAGAGTGCGAAGGCTTGAAATGAGACGACGACGGGTATCTTCAGGAACAATGACTTCGTCGATATATCCGAGTTCTGCCGCTTTATAGGGGTTCGCAAACGTTGCCCGATAATGATCCGCTAGGCGAGTTCGCTCTTCATTTAATTTACCGGCCTTCTCAGCAGCGGCGATCTCTTTTCGGTACAGAATATTAATCGCGCCCTCAGGTCCCATCACAGCAATCTCCGCGGTGGGAAAGGCAAAGTTATAGTCAGCGCGAATGTGTTTCGATGCCATCACATCATACGCCCCACCGTAGGCTTTTCGGGTAATAACAGTCAGTTTCGGCACGGTTGCTTCTGCGAATGCATAAAGCAGTTTAGCTCCGTGTTTAATAATACCGCCGTGCTCTTGCTGGGTACCCGGAAGGAATCCCGGTACATCTACAAACGTAACGAGAGGAATATTAAACGCATCACAGAACCGAACGAATCGGGCAGCCTTAATACTTGCATTAATATCGAGGCATCCCGCGAGGTGGTTCGGTTGATTCCCGACCACTCCGACCGTTTTTCCAGCTAGACGCGCAAATCCGACGATGATGTTTTTTGCGTAACCGGCGTGAACTTCATAAAAGTGCCCGTCATCAAAAACATCTTTTACAATGTTTAGCATATCGTAGGGCTTGTTTGGGCTATCGGGTAATATCTTAGAAATTTCCAAACAGGCGCGATCGCGGGCATCTTTAACTTCTGAAAGAGGCGCCGTATCGAGATTGTTTGCGGGGAGAAGAGTGAGAAGTTCGCGTACTGACTTTAAACACTCCGTTTCGTTTGGAAGAACAAAGTGAGTCACTCCACTTTTTTCAGAGTGGGTTTCTGAACCCCCTAACTTCTCTTTCGTCACATCTTCGTGAGTTACTGTTTTAATAACGTCAGGACCTGTGACGAAAAGATATGAGTAGTTCTCCACCATGAAAATAAAATCGGTGATCGCAGGACTATAAACTGCGCCACCTGCACAGGGCCCTAGAATCACTGAAATCTGAGGGATGACTCCACTCGCTTGGGTGTTTCTCCAAAAGATCTCTGCATACCCACCGAGGGATTCAACACCTTCTTGAATTCGCGCACCGCCTGAATCGTTTAGCCCCACAATGGGAGCCCCACTCTTCACAGCAAGATCCATCACTTTACAAATTTTTGAGGCGTGCGCTCCCGAGAGCGAACCACCAAAAACGGTGAAGTCTTGAGAAAAAATAAAAACAGTTCGGCCATTCACAGTGCCGTATCCGGTTACGACCCCATCACCTAAAAACTTCTGATTTTGCATTTCAAAATCAGTACAGCGATGGGTGACAAAAGCGTCAAGCTCGACAAACGATCCTGGATCCATGAGGAGTTCGATCCGTTCACGTGCGGTGAGCTTTCCAGTAGAGTGTTGCTTCTGCACTCTTTCAGCACCACCCCCAAGTTCAGCTATACGTTTACGTTCAGTAAGTTCCTTTATTTTCGAGTCGATTTGCATAAGCGGAAAATAGCGAGATCATCGGCACTTTCCTATAAGATTCTCTACGGTTAATTCTGTTCTCATCTCTACAGTCCTATGCAACCGGACCGCCATCACTAACCAGTTAACTCAAATAATAACATGCAGTTATGACCGGAAACCATTGCCTAACTCATTTGATCAATTTTTATAAGTTTTCACAAATAGTTCGATTTTATCGCACCTCATGAAGATCTTTCGGCATAATTTGCCTCTCGGTGTATTTAACCAGCAGCATTATACTTAAGTTGCGTGCTCCTTCACCGAATTCGATTAAAAAATCGAACCTTATTATTACTGCTTTCTTTAGCCTGTCTTCTAGGGACTCAGTCCTCTCACGCTCTCCCTTACTATTTTGAGTTCGGTGGAGGCATGGCAACTCTCACCGACCCTTCTCCCGTATTTTCAGGAATGGGGAAATCAGCATCTACTTCTGAGTCTGGAAGCGTCGGCATTCCACTCACGTTCGGGCTTCAACTTCAAAACAATCAAAGTGGACTTCTCTTTTCACTCGCCCTACAGCACCGCTATATTACAGGAAACACCGGAGCCGGCGAGTCCTATACATTAATGACGACCGGACCTATGCTCCGAATCGAATTTTGGCGTCTTGTTTTGGGTGCGGGATACACACCCTTTGCATGGAAAGACATTACTTTTGGAAGAATCGGTGCAGTCGATTCTGTCATCACTTACGAAGCGCAGTTCCTGTTTCCGATCACGATTGAAATTGATTTCGGCCTACAAGCTTCTCGCCAAATTTTTACAACGTCCTTAGGCACCGGACCGAATCCATCTTCAGAATACGGAGCATTTTTTCGATTGAACTTTGGGTTTTCTGAAGGTGGCGCAAACCAACGTCGAAAGTTTAAGGGTTGGCGCTATCCGTTTGGAAATCCTCTCGACTAAGGCTTAGGAATTAATAAATGGCCGTAAAGATCTTCTTCGGGTGAGATTCGAATTTCGTCAGCACGTGTTGATGTCGTAAACTCAGCTCCACTACCCAAAATCACCGCTAATGGGCAGCGTTCTGAAATTTCACCCATTCGGTAAACTGCAGCGACCGCGAGAGAATCGAGAACATTAACATGGGTCATCTGGGCTTTTCGACCAAAGAGGTCTTCTTGACCCACGAGGTTCCGAGTGGCTTTAAATCCCCAGTGAGAGAGACCAATCCCTGTTACTCCCTTTCGGAGTGGCTGAGTATGGGAATCCGTGATGATGATTCCAAGCTCTTGAACTCCCCACACCTTCTTGAGCTCAGTATGAATTCGCCTTGCACTTGCGTAAGGGTCTTTAGGAAAGAGGATGTAATCGCCTGTCTCCGAGTTTGATTCATCAATACCTGCGGAGGGAATTAAAATGCCGTGCTTAATCGTGAGACAAACTCCGAAAAGGGTTTCTCCTAAGTATTGATCAGATTCTTGAAGGATGAGGTCTCTTTTTTCTATTGTATCGCGTGGCTTTATCGCCGCCTCATCGAGTGAAACGATTTTCGAAGTAATCGCGAGCACCATTTGCTCTCGCACTAACTCCTGTGGCACCGATTTTAGAATGAATTCGACGAGTTTATCACCAACATGAAAGACGTCAGTTTTAATGGGTTGGACTTGGAATATTTCCATCTCTACAACTGAGTCTAATCGAAATTGGGTAGATGAAAACGAAAAAGCCCCAATCGAATTCCTTCGACTGGGGCTTTTTAAACCTTACGGCAAGAGCTTTCGCTCTGCCGTCCGGGGATAAAAGGGAGTGAGCGCTACCCTTCTATCCGAGCGTGCGCCGATTTCCGGCGGCCGCTGGAACTGTCAGCCCATTAGGCGACACTTCCTTGCGACCCTCCGTCGTCGTTTCCGCTCGAACCTCCCGCTGCCGCAGCAGCTGCTGCTGCCTGGCGCATGAGTTTCCGTTTATCAAGACCATACTTCTCGACCTTCATAATGAGTCCTGCTCGAGAAATTCCGAGTTCTTTAGCGAGGCGAGATTTATTCCATCCCGTACGCTTCAGACCTTCTTTAATCATCACCATCTCGAGTTCCTCGAGTGCGTCCTTAAGTTTTCCAGCGACGCGAACTCCTTGGACCTTCGAGTTTTCACCATGGTCGCGAATCCGAGTCGAAAGTAACTCAGGTCCGACCATCTTATCTTCGCCCGATAGAACGATGAGTCGTTCAACTTCGTTCTCAAGTTCACGGATATTTCCTGGCCATGGGTAATCATAGATTCGTTCAAGCGCCCGCTTAGAAAGCTGTTTCATTGGGATGTCTTTTTCTTTACATCCTCGCGCTGTGAAGTGATCGATGAGTACTGGAATATCTTCTTTACGATCACGAAGAGGAGGAACGACAAGGTTAATCACGTTAATCCGGTAATAAAGATCTTCACGGAACGTTCCTTCTTCGATCATCTCCTTTAGATTTTTATTCGTAGCTGCAAGCACACGAACATCAACCTTTTTCTGATCAGTCGATCCGACCGGTGTCAGAGTTCCTTCCTGAAGAACGCGGAGGAGCTTAACTTGCATCGTCGGACTCATGTCCCCGATTTCATCTAAGAAAAGTGTTCCACGATGAGCGACTTCGAAAAGACCCTTTTTATCCCGAACTGCTCCTGTGAAAGATCCCTTCATATGACCGAAGAGTTCGCTATCGAGAAGGTTCTCGTTAAATGCGGAGCAGTTCACCGTAACAAAAGGCATGTCCTTTCGAGACGAGTTATAATGAAGAGCTTTTGCGATGAGTTCCTTACCCGTACCGTTTTCACCGTTAATCAGAACAGTGGATTCAGAAGACTTAATTTTCTCGAGTAGAGAATAAAGTTCCTGCATCGGCTTAGATTTTCCGATCATATTGCCATAGCTATAACGACCACCAATTTCACTTGTCAGTGCATCGATGCGCTCTTGACGTTTCGCGATTTCAGTATGATAAGTCACGATCTCTTCAGCGACGAGATCGACAAGTTCCCCTAAATATTTACGTTCGCCATCACCCAGAACCCGAAGCTTAGAAAAAGCAGCTTCAAACGCCGGCCAGTCAGCACCCCACTCTTCGAGTGATTTACGTGCCTGTGCTTTTTCAGCTGGGTCTACCGAATGATCCAGATAACAAAAGGCATAAACAGAACCATGAAAATCATTCCCATGGGCAATGCGCGATATGATCACCTGCTCAAATCCAGACGGACCTTTACCCACAAAGCTTTTTTTATCAGAACGAAGAGCTCTTTCGTTCATCTCGGCGACATGTTTGAAAAATCGATCCCGCGTTTTTTCACGAGTAAACTCACGTGCGAGCGGATTTTTCCATTCGCGAGTTTTATCAGCCGGGTCGAAATTCCGTATGACACCTCTCTCATCGACGAAGAAGACTTCAGTCGAAAACCACTGCGTGAGGATCGTCTGCAGCTTCCGAATAACGTGTATGTGCTTTAATTCTTCCCAATTAACCATAAATCCTCCAAAGCGGCGGGTGCCTAATACCAAGGGTACAGATCAACACTTTTCCCTGTACTGTTTATCGGAGTATTTTGATCAACTTTTAGACTATTAGCGTAAAATCTTTCGTCACACTGATTTCTGACTAAAAATCATACAGTTACGATCTAATACAATTGTTAAGCTTGGAAGGCTCTACGATTCCCTAGCGTTGGCTCAGAACTGTCCAGGAACCTGACTCCGATTCATCCAAGCCTCTGTCTAGGACTCAGGCAGTTTCTTCAAACGACTTAAGTTTTCGATTCCCTGTGAAACCTTCGCTCCCCAGTCGCCGCTCCACTGCTGGGAGCCGATCCATTTTGCAGCAATTCCACCATCGCGATTCAAAAGATAGGTTTCCGGAAATTGATAGGTTCCATAGGAATCAGAAATCTTTGCTTCAGGATCAATCACAGAGATCACATTCTCTGTGAGCATTTCGGGTTTTAGAATCGACTGAGCTTTATCCCAAGATTGATCCTGACTAACAAGAACCCAGTAAATCGCTCTTCCATCATTATCTTTCGGCAATTTCTTTGCAGCTGATAAAATCTCTGGAATCTCAGGGATACAGGGCGCACACCAGCTAGCCCAAAAATGAACAATAACGACATGATCATTAAAATCTTTGGATCCAAAAAATTTTCCACTCGATTGTGACAGAGAAAATTCCGGGGATTTTTTTAATCCATCGGGCATTGTTTTTAAAACAGTGCCGGAAGAATTCATAAAATAAATTCCGATACTTATGAGTGCAGCAATGACCGCGAGTAAAATAATAGGACGCCGATTGCTCAGTTTCTGGGCCGTTGTTTCTGACATTAGAACTTATGGTACCAGCAGAGCGATCGACTGATATAGCGTCATTTTCTTGCCATTTTACCCCTTTTTAGGCTTAGGGGCTGCTTTAGGGGGCACTCAGGGGGGTGGATTGCGCATTATTATCGTTTAACCCTATAATTAAGGCATGGGCCACGCCCTCGTTTTAAACGCCAGCTTTGAGCCACTTCAGATCGTCACTTGGCAACGCGCCATCCAACTCCTATTTCAAGGAAAAGTCGAAGTGATTGAAGAATCTGAACAAGAAGTCCGCACTGTACGGCTAACCATTCGCGTTCCTGCAGTCCTTCGACTGCTAGAATATATTCCAATTAAGAAAAAGAAACAGATTGTGCGATTTTCACGTACAAATGTATTCATTCGCGATCAACACCGATGCCAATACTGCGGCATAAACTTTAGTAAACTCAATCTCACTCTGGACCATGTGCGTCCTGTCGTACAGGGTGGCGGAAAAAGCTGGGAAAATATTGTAACCGCATGCAAACCCTGCAATCAAAAAAAGGGCGGAAGGACACCTCATCAAGCGAAGATGGAACTCGTAAGAACCCCGTTTCGTCCGACTTGGCTACCCGCTACTGCCATACGCATGACTATTTCAAAAACGCCAGACCGCTGGAAAATCTATATGAATCTCGTCCGTAAAGATGATGATGATTCTAGCGATTCTTCCTAAGCCCCTATAGAATCGAAGGGTGCCCCAAAGAACATCCCACGGTATGACCGCGGATAAGAAAAATCAGAAAAAAAAGCCGATCCTATCGCCCCAAGACGAATGGATCGAACGAATAGTCACAACCTATGGCGATCTTCTCTTTGACCTTTGCCAGGGTATGCTCTGGAGTCCTGCTGATGCACCCTTCGCCTATCGGTCTATCCTTCGAACCTTAAATCGAAGACATCGAAAAGAACGCTTTATCAAATACGAGCGGACCTGGATTCTACAGATCGCTTTCAAAGAACTTCGGGGCATGAAAAAAAGGAGCCCAAGACTTCTCACCCCAGCAGAACAAGTCATGCTGGATTCAAATCCAGACCCGAAAGCTCGAATTCGTTTTTTTGATTCCTACTTTCATCGTCTTCCCATCGAATCTCAACTCCTACTCCTCATAAAAGATAAGTACGGAATTCCTATCTCTGAAGTCGCATCCGTTTTGGAATTACCTGAAGCGAGCTGTCGACTCCAACGTCTTCAAGCTTTACGTCTTCTTGAGTCCTGGATTTATGGAGGGTTGAATGGAACCTCTTGATTGTTTTGGTTCCCAAAACCATATGACCGATGCAATTGATGGGATTTTATCTCCAAAAACTCAACTTGCATTTGATTCTCATGTCACGAGCTGTGAGTCTTGCCGAACCCAATCTGAACGGCTACGCAACTTATTACGCCTACTCCATAACCAACCCCGTGCCCAAATGCCTCTCGATTTACGCGAAGATCCGCTTTCGTTTCCAATCCGCCGATTAAAACGGCTTATTGCAGACCCTAAAACCTTCTGGAAGAATCTTCCCGCTGGAGTCCGACTACTCATTGAAGGGGTTTCAATTGCCGGGGTTGTCGTTCTTGGCATTCGACTCGGACCCGTTGTCCGCGAAATGTATGAAGCACGAATGGAAAAACGGCTTCAAACGATGATTGCGGCTGAAGACCAGTCTCTCCAAAACATTCCACTTCTCCGAGGTAAAGCAGAGGGGGATGATGCTGAACTCAGTGACGAGGTTGCAAATGGTGAATCCGAATCAGAAAACTCCGCAGGCGTTAATGTCGATACAGATGTGCAAGTCGGAAAAAGCGAAATCTGGAGGTTTAACTTAAAAACAGATGCTCCGGCGCTCGTACGAAATCAAATTTTGAAAGCTTTTACAGAAGCAGGAATTCCATCGACGACTCCAGGGATTAACGGAGTAGAGGCACCGGGAGGAATCCAGTTCGACTTTTTTGTCGCTCAATCGGTTATCCCCACGCTGAAAACCCATCTGGAAAAACTCGCAGGAAAGCCGAGTGAGAATTTACCCTTTAGCGAAACCTTCACGTGGTATAAAAATCGTTCAAAAAAGCCAATTCCAGCAGGTACGAGCCGAGTCGTGATTTGGCTCTCTCAGATTTAAAACTATTTATCGTCCAAAACTGAATCTGTATCTTCGAGAAGTCGATTTACATTATATTTAATGTATCGGGAGTTATTCGAATCAATAGGTGGAACGACTTTGTAATCGTCATTTTTATCTTTATCACTATAATTCACTTTAGATCCAGAAGACGGATTACGCTGAACCTGAATTTCCTTACTCTGATCCTTCTTTACATCTTCTTCTTTATCACCCGCAGGATTTCGGTTTTTATCTTTCGAATGAACAAGGGTCGGCTTTAAATCTTCTTCAATTTTTGAATTAATTTCATTCCGAGCAGCCTTAAGCGCATCGTAAGTGATTTTATCTTTTTTCTTCATTTCACCAGGAGCAATAGCGGTGACTTGTCCATCTGGAATCGTTTCATCCTTTGAAAACTCTAAAACGCGTTGTTGCGATTTATCGAATTTTTTTAGCTGAGGCTCTTTGATCGAATTAAACTTTCCATCAGCCCCTGAATCACCGACGTAAAGCCGGTAAGATGTTTTATTTTCCTGATAAGGATTCCCATTGATCGTTTCGGCCTTGTACTGAATATAACGAGCTTTAGGATCTGTTATGATGAGCTCTTCACTCCACTTCCGAATATCGTTCGCTGAATACTTTCCGCGATTCGGGTGCAAATTTCCTTCTTGGTAAGCTTTTTCAAGTTCCTGAAGAGTTGGAACATCTGGAACATATCCACGGTGTTCTACACCCACGTCATAAACCAGTGAAACCCCATCTGCAGTCCCATCGGGTTTAACTCCATCTATGAGATTCTTTTTATAGTCGTCGATTTTTCCAATCGAATTACGAATCTCAAGTAGTCCGATCCGTTGAAAATCTTTATATCGCTTAAAACATTCCTGAATATCTTCGGTTGAAGATTTACAAAATGCACCGAGCGCTAATCGAACGTCTTTTTCTTTTTCAGCGTTAAATGGCTTCGAATTAATTGTCTCGGAAATGAACTGAACTTTTTTTAAGAGATACACAGCTTGAAGTGATAAGTTTTCACCCGCACGACTATAGCGACAATTCATACCACACGTCGCTTCAGTTTCTTTTTTCCAATCTGCTGGAGCGGGTGCCTTTGGCGCTGTAGCCCCCCCCGTAAGTACGGATTGGGTGGGCTGAACATCTTCGGCAAATCCTGAAATCGCGAAACCAAAAAAAACGATAGAAACCCAAACGGACTTCGAAATCTGCGAACCTATTGGAAATGATGGATGTCTAAAAATATTCATCAGCTTCTTATCGGCGTTTTAAAGCGAGTCCTCTCCTCGATTAAGAAAGCAAGTACGATACCGAAATATGAACGCAAAAAGCCTTTAAAAATCAGTGTATTTGACAAGATATGCATCGGTTAAGCGATAAAATTTTAGACAATGATCAGAAAATTTATGCGTCAGTAGTGACACACCTCCAAAAGATCTTTTTCGGCAGTCTTAATCAAAAAAGGCCCATCTCGATTCGAGATGGGCCTTCCGTTTTGTACTTTCAGAATTTTCTAAAAAAGATTTAAGCGTCTTTCTTAGTCGACTTCTTAGCGGCTGGCTTCTTTTCAGTCTTAGCGACCTTATCAGCCTTTGGAGCTTTAGCTGCTTTAGGAGCTTTTTCTTTCTTCTCGCCAGAAGCCGATTTTGTCTTCTTACCGAACATCTTACGGAAACGAGCAAAAGGATCAGCAGCAGCTTGTGGAGCGGCAGGAGCCGTCGTTCCATCAGCAGCAACTTTAACCTTCTTCTTTTTATCGATGACTACTCCATCAACAAGTTGAACGACTGCCATCTCAGCAGCATCGCCCCATCGACGGTCCGATAGTTTAAGAATGCGAGTGTATCCACCAGCACGAGTCTTATATCGGGTTGCAAGGTCTCCGAAGAGCTTCTTAACAACTAGATCATCTCGAGTGCGATCGAAAGCAAGGCGACGCGAAGCTGGAGTTCCACTCTTTCCGAGAGTGATCAGACGATCAACCACACGGCGAATTTCTTTCGCCTTCTGGAGAGTCGTCACGATCTGCTCGTGATGAATGACCGAATTTGCCATGTTCTTAAACATCGCTTTACGGTGGGAAGTGTTTCGGCCGAACTTACGGCCATCTACTGCATGTCTCATTTTATACCCCTATGAATTAATCTTCGATATCGTCAGAATCATCTTCGAAGTCGTCGCCGGCTTCGCGGTCGCTTAAGATGCGGCTTTCGTCGACATCAGAGTCGGCTGGCTTGGGTGGCTGAGAAGGAGCGACAAAGCCGTCCATCTTATGTCCCAGTCCTAATCCCATCTCTGAAAGAATATCTTTAATTTCGTTCAGAGACTTACGACCGAAGTTCTTCGTCTTCAGCATCTCTGCTTCAGTTTATTGAACGAGTTCGTAAATATATTT
>JBGSHQ010000223.1:0-6560 GCA_041752095.1 Bdellovibrionia bacterium | reverse complement strand
AAACATGGAGGTAACTCAGACTCATGTCTCCGCCGCTGACCGAATCACCAAAAGGCTTTAAACGAAGTGTAGGGCTTACAAGAAAAAAATTCCCTACCTGCTGGCTCGTAAAAGTCGGTTGTGAGGAAATCACAGAATGGTCGAAATCATCTTTCGGAATATCGGCAAGAAACGAAATCGAACCGGACATCTGTGAACCACGATAACCCACATCCGCTGCCGCTAAATGGTGGTACGCAACTCGAGGGTAGAGAGTGGCACTCACCCCTCTCTCACCGGAAAGAGGTAAAAACCCGTCAAATCCCATGAGGAGTTGGTTCATCGGCTTATAGGAGTAACTTGTTGATCCCCAAAAACCCTTCGCCCCACCGATCGACACCTGAGCGGCTGCAGAGTTTTGGAGAACGATATCGCCTAATGATGGAATTTTCGCGTCGTAACGAACGGCCTCATCTTTTGAAAGAACTCTTGCGCGATAAGGCGGGTTAACGACCCACGGAGAAATAGAATGAATTCGGCCATCGGAAAAGTCGAGGGGTGCGCCGCGATCAGGAATAAAAAGCGGAGAGGCAAATAAAGTAACTCTGACGTTTCGATCGACGTGCTGATAAAATGCACCCAGAAGACCGACTTTTTCTGGTCTGAGGTAATCCCAGCGAAAACGTGGCTCGAAAGCTCCCGCTCCCCAGGTTTGGTCGATATCACTCCAGTTCACTCGCTTTCGACCTATGAAATACTGATCGGCACCGGTGAGGCGCTTTGAGGTTGCGAGATAGAGTTCTGGAAATTCGACGAAACGGTATTTAGCGTCACTCAGTCCGATTTGGGCTTGAGCGAATGCACGGGACTCTAAAACGTCACCCACCGTCTTCGAATCCAGCCTAAGATCGAGGGACGAGTAACTTCCCTGGCGCGACTCCGAACCTTGGCCGAGGTAGTTCGTCGAACTCACGCCGAGATTAAAATCGGCAGAGGCGGATAGAGGAAGAACGGCACCAGCTAAAACTAAGCTGAGCGAACGGGAAAATCGGGTGAGGAGAGTAAACTGACCTAGCTCCATTGCAGCGCTTTATACCGTACCGCAATAGTGGATGGCAAGCGTCAACTAATAAATTAAAGGTGTATAAAATCAGATATTTACATTAGAATTCGGAAGGAAAGGATAAACCCAGTGAACCCCGTACGTCGTAAAATAGTGGAAATCATTCGTTCTGATCCCCCGAGAAGTTTCCACTATTTAGACGCGCCCTGCGGACAGGGAGAACTTTTACAGGACCTTTTGGAATATTTTCCAGAAGCGACTGGCTCCGCCCTCGATCTAATGGAGATGAAGCCTCACGGGAATTTTCCGAAGATCCAGTTCTTCTACAAGGACTTAAGCCAGCCACTCGGCCGCATTGGTAACTATGACTTTGTGATCTCTGTCTCAGGTGTCATGGAGTTTGAAAACACCGCCCAGTTTATTGATGGCCTCCACGATAACCTTAAGAACGATGGAACCCTGATTCTGACGAATGATTCGGTCCAGACCCTCCGGGACCGACTGAAGTTTCTCTTTCTAGGAAAATATTCACGCTACGCTCTTTACCTCATGCCTGGTTTTAATACCTATAAGGCCATCTCCATCCAGGAAATCCATAAGCTCGTAAATGAACGCGGCTTTAAAATCGAACGAATCGAACATGTCGTTCTCTATAAAGAGGACTGGATCTGGCTTCCCTTGGCTATCCCTTTTTGGATCATCGCTCGCATCTATGCCCACATCGCAAAATCGCCGATGGCACTCTCCGAGCGAAAGAAACTTTTCTCACTGAAGAGCTTTATCGCCAGACATTATATCGTCGTTGCGAAGAAGACCGTGAGAGCCTAGTTTGAAAATTACTTTTTTTGAGGAGCTTTTTTCTTCAAGCTAATCGTCAAATAAAGCTTCGCTACAGGCTCAGAACCTGACTTCGAAGGACAGGTCGCAATAACTTCAACCGTTTCATTCTCACGCTCCCCACTCGCAAGCGTGCGCTCGACAAGCGCTTTCACTTTCGCGCCTTCAGTTGAACGAAAATGAACATCACCTTCGGGTCGCTTTAGGAACTCAGCCTTGAAATCTTTAAATACCAGATTCACCTGATTGCCGGCCTTAACGATCAGCCGCATCGCAATCAGCCCCCCCGCGATATCAGCACCAATTGCGAGCGCTCCGAAATACATCGAGCCGAGATGATTCTTCGTTCGATAATTTAAAGGGATCACCATCTCAACGACTTCATCCGACATTTCAACCAGCCTCGGAGAGCAGTAGAAAATGAGCGGAATTTTTACGAAACCAAAGGCACGAAGTTTTAACGTTTCTTTTAAGAGCGTGAAGTCCATGGGTAGAGAATAGCGGAGTTCACGGCGGAAACCCAATCGAAAGCTTAACGACCGAATATTCGGGGCTTACTTCCCCATTCTTAAGCCGAATCGTAAGAGGAGGCTCTTCCCATCCCGTTTCTGATGCATTCTCTAACTTAAGCTTTGCACAGAGTTTTTCCGGAAAGTCGGCCCGAGCCCCGAGTTGATAAAGCGCAAGTAGCGGAGCCTCTCCTTCTTTCGAGATGACCGAACGAGACCGTAAAATCATGAATCCCGCGGAAGTAGCACCAGCAACCACCCGAGCTTCTTGATTCTTCGGGAAAACGAGAAAGAAAAATCCACCCGGGGCGAGGTGTCCACTCGCCATCCGGCAATAATCAGAAACATCTCCGCGAGCTTCGAACCGACACTCCACTTTCTGTGGGTGCTCCGAAAGTACTCCATCTGTGAGAGGAAAATAAGGTGGGCTCCCCATGATGAGATCAAACTTCTCATCATCCTGTAGAATACCCGGCGTGCGAAAATCTCCGAGCCGCAACTCAAACCGATCTTCGAGACGATTAAATTTCACTGACTTACGAGCAAGCCTGATCGATCTTTCCTGGGCTTCGATCGTGGTGAAGCGTGCGAACGGGAGTCTCCAAGCTGCGGTCATCGCAACCGATCCGATGCCTGAACCTAGATCCAAAACGGTTTCTGCTCGCACGGAATAAGTCGTCGCGTACCAAGCGACGAGAATATCATCGGTCGAAAAACGGTGGCCGTCTGCGTACTGGTAGATTCGGTACGAACCAGAAATGGAATCGAGGGTTTCACCCTCTTCAAGCTCAGGAGCCGAGTCGATCAGTGGGCCTGGCTTCGTCCAGCCCTTAAATTTTCTGGGATCGGTGGTCATATTGAGAGGTTCTTATCGGTTTAAATAAAAAAGCCCAGTGGAATCTCCACCGGGCCTTTTAATCTTGAAGCGCATCAAATTTTTTAAATAGAGCCTCGAAGAATTCTCAGGAATTACTTCTTCCCTTTTTTCTTCTTACGGAAAGCTGCTTTCTTTTCGGTCGACCGCTTCGACTTACCTTCGAAGTAGGCCGCCTTGAATGCAGGATCCTTTTGGATTTTCTCTTTACGCTTAACTCGTCCCTTTTTACGGAGAGTACGGCGTGATGGCTTCGTTTTTTCTGATGTCATGTCCTATTAAACCTTTTTTAGAGTGAGATTAATTGAATGTTAGGTTGCGTGTTACCATCAGAAAGGTTTTTGAACAAGCCATCACCACGGACATAGAATCGAACCGACTGCTGCATGTGTTTAATCACAGTGTCCACAGACCAGTTTAGGCGAATTTCCATAGCCGCAAGTGGGTCAGATTTCGACCCAACGTTAGTGATATTAAGGGCTTCGCCATTCGCGTTAAAAGTATATCCCCACATCACATTTAAGGCTTGCGGATCGATTTCTACGCGAGAAAGGTAACGACCCTTGCCGTTATAGTTCCCATTATAGGTGTAGTTCACGCGGAAGTTAAAATCGACCACGTGCTGCTTGAACTTGTTAACGTACGAAAGCTTATAGAGACGAACGACTGGCTCAGACCACCCGATCAGCTCTTCCCAGGTCTTAATTCCAGCAGGAACAGCCGAAACTGCACCGTAGTTCTGGGTCACGACTGGTTTATTTTTCTCGATAATTGCCCATATTTTTTCACCTAAAGAAATGATCGTCCCAAGATCAATTCCACCGCCTGTCGGTGGATCAATCGTTCCGGTCGGTGGCTGGATCGGTCCAGGAACTTCCGTCGGTGCCGGCACAGGCTGGCGATCGACAAACATCTCTTTCCCCTGCACGATTTCCGATAACTCTACGCTATCGATCGTGAAGTATTTCTCTTGATCCATTTCCACAGTAGACGCAGCAAATCCAGTAACAGCGAACAGCGTAGCTCCAAGCACAGCAATTCTTTTCATCATAGTGTTTCCCCCCTTTAAGGTTTTCAAAGCCTAAGAGGCTGTCAAACCTTTGTCACTTCGCTACGCGTCTTAAGTTTGCGATTTTCATCACGCTGAGCGACAACTAAACCACTATGAGTTTCAGCTCTCCATCGCGATTCCCCATTAAAGAGCTTCTGGCGAATAAAATCGACGACGTCGTCGCGGGTAGCGATAATATCTGGGCTGAGCTTTTAATCGACGCATATGAGCATGGGATCTTTCCTTGGCCTCATAGCGATGAAGAGACGATCCCGTGGTGCTGTCCAAAAAAACGAGCGCTCCTTTTTTTTAACGAAATCATCCTGCCAAAATCTCTCGAGAAGGCTCGGAAAAAATTCATCACGAGCGGAGAATGGACCTTCACGGTCGATAAAAATTTTAATTCCGTCATTCGCGCTTGCGCAGAAAAACCGCGCCCAGGTCAGGCGGGCACTTGGATCACCTCGAAAATGCTCGACGCTTACTCGGACCTCCACGCAATGAAGCGCGCCCATTCGGTCGAAGTCTGGGAGAAAAAATCCGGTCGACTGATCGGCGGCATTTACGGTGTCGACTGTGGAGGAGCATTCTCAGCCGAGAGTATGTTCTTCGAGGAACCGAACGCTTCGAAACTTGCCCTACTCCACCTGACCCAAGTCCTAGAAGCGAAAGGGAGCGAGTGGCTGGATATTCAGCAACTCACTCCCCATCTTGAAAAATTAGGAGCTCGGGAAATTAAGCGCTCCCAGTACCTTCAGCTTCTTTCTCACGCCCAGGATCAGGCTGCGAAGAATCATTCGGGCCTCCTTTTTTAATCTGAAACGCAGGCTTCCCGTCTTTTAGAGTGACGTGGACCGATCCACCATTTTCGAGATCTCCGAATAAAATCGATTCGGAAAGTGGCTTCTTAATTTCGTCTTGAATCAGTCGCTGCATCGGGCGAGCACCGAGTTGGCGATCGTAACCCTTCTCAGCAAGCCACTGCCTAACATCGGCATCGACTTCGATCTCCACATTCCGGGCGAGAAGTTGCGATTCGAGTTCGACTAATTGCTTACCGACGATATTACCGACAGTAATAGGGTCGAGGGGATTAAAATAAATGATCGAATCGAGACGATTTCTAAACTCTGGAGTGAAGGTTTGTTCGACCGCTTTTGCAGCCGCTTTACCGTCCACATAATCCGATCCACCAATACCCACTGCACGGCGCTCGATATCTCGAGAACCCACGTTCGAGGTCATGAGAATGACCGTATTACGGAAATCGACCTTCCGACCGTTATTATCCGTGAGCGTCCCATGGTCCATGACCTGAAGTAAAATATTCCAAACCTCAGGGTGTGCCTTTTCGATCTCATCGAGAAGCACGACAGAATGAGGATGTTTTAAAACCGAACCCGTTAATAGTCCCTGCTGGTCGAAACCCACATAACCCGGAGGGGCGCCGATAAGACGGCTCACCGTGTGCCGCTCAGAATACTCCGACATATCGAATCTCAGAAACTGAACTCCGAGTGCGTGCGCGAGTTGTTTCGCAAGTTCGGTTTTACCCACACCGGTCGGTCCGCAGAGAAGAAATGAACCGATCGGTTTATCCCCACCTCGAAGTCCTGAGCGCGCAAGCCGAATCGAAGTTGCAAGCGCTGAGACTGCATGATCCTGTCCGAAAATTGCGAGTTTTAAATCACGATCAAGACTTTGAAGTCTTTCTTTTTGAGAAGTCGTTACAGAACGAGCAGGAATTCGAGCGATTTGAGCGATAATTCCCTCGATAAAATCTTTATCGATGGTGTCGACCTGAGAAGCGACCGGACTTGCACCCTCAGGGGTCGCGTCTTC
This sequence comes from Bdellovibrionia bacterium, assembly GCA_041752095.1. Classification (GTDB taxonomy): domain Bacteria; phylum Bdellovibrionota; class UBA1018; order UBA1018; family UBA1018; genus JACMQW01. The sequence continues at coordinate 405 of JBGSHQ010000223.1, read as the reverse complement.
CTCATTCACTTTTTTCCTCTGCAGCCGCATCTTCGCCCCAGCCTCATCGATCACGTCGATCGCCTTATCAGGAAGAAACCGGTCGGTAATATACTTCGCCGATAGGTCGACTGCCGTCTGAATTGCATCAGGAGTGTATTTCACGCCGTGAAATTCTTCGAATTTCGGTCGAAGACCCTGAAGAATTTTTACAGCTTCTTCGAGGGACGGCTCGACGACGTCGATCTTCTGAAACCGTCGGTTTAAAGCGGTATCTTTTTCAAATACGTTTCTGAATTCGGCGTAAGTCGTGGATCCGATACATCGAAGTTCGCCGCTGGATAACATGGGTTTTAAAAGATTTGCGGCATCAAGTGCAGATCCATTTACGGAGCCGGCCCCGATGATCGTATGGATCTCATCGAT
>JBGSHQ010000222.1:0-3882 GCA_041752095.1 Bdellovibrionia bacterium | reverse complement strand
ATGTTTAGTTTTGGGGGAATCGAAATCATGGAAAAGATCACAGAAAACACGTCGGCTAAGTCATCGGTTATTTCAGGGAAGAATTCAGGAGCTGCCAAGAAGGCAAAAGCGGTCACTACCGGCGTCAAGCTGGATACTTCTTCGGTTTCGGCTCGAATGAAAAAAGCGGGTAAAGCCCTTCAGATGGATCGTTATTTCACCGAAGCGGGTAAGGACGTCCTTGCAGGCATTGAATACACGAAGGCGAGCTCTAAAATTAAGGATACCGAAGGCAAATCTGTCTTCGAAATGAAAGATATCGAAGTCCCTGCATCCTGGTCTCAGCTTGCGATCGACATCCTTGTTTCTAAGTATTTCCGTAAGGCGGGCGTTCCTGGAACAAGCCACGAAGTTTCTGTAAAGCAAGTCGTCGGACGGATCGCTAAAACGATCCGCGGATACGGCGAAGCAAACGGCTATTTTGATGCGGTTAACGCACAAGCTTTCGAGGATGAACTCACTTTCTTGCTTGTTACCCAGCGCGGAGCTTTTAATTCTCCGGTTTGGTTTAATTTAGGCCTCTATCATTCTTACGGCATCGAAGGCTCGGGCGGTAACTATTACTGGGATGTGGAACAGCAGCGGATTCGCGAAACGAAAACCGCGTACGCGAACCCACAGTGCTCGGCTTGTTTCATCCAGTCCGTCGATGACGACCTGATGGGTCTCTTCACTCTGATGAAGAACGAAGCCCGACTCTTTAAATATGGCTCCGGCACGGGAACGAACTTTTCCAGAATTCGCGGTCACCAGGAAAAGCTTGCAGGCGGAGGATATAGCTCGGGCCTCATGAGCTTCCTTGAAGTTCTCGATAAGGGAGCAGGCGCGACTAAATCGGGTGGAACCACTCGCCGTGCGGCGAAGATGGTTTGCCTAGATATGGATCACCCAGAAATTATGGAATTCATCACCTGGAAACAGCGTGAAGAAAAGAAAGTCGCGGCACTCATCGCAGCAGGATATTCGTCGGATTTTAACGGCGAAGCGTACCGCACCGTCGCGGGCCAAAACTCCAATAACTCGATCCGCGTTTCAGACGACTTCATGCACGCGCTCGGTAAGGGCGAACAGTGGCAGACAAAAGCTCGTACCACGGGCGAAGTCGTGAACACCTACGAAGCAAAAGATCTCTGGGATAAAGTAGCAGAAGCTGCATGGTCCTGCGCAGATCCAGGACTTCAGTACGACACAACCATTAACGAATGGCATACCTGCGCAGATACCGCGCGGATTAATGCTTCGAATCCGTGCTCGGAGTACATGTTCCTCGACGATACGGCTTGTAACCTTTCATCCGTAAACCTGGTAAAATTCCTTCGCGCGGATGGGTCATTCGACATCGAAGGCTATCGCCGGGCTTGTCGCGTATTCATCATCGCTCAGGAAATCCTAGTCGACCTCTCAAGCTACCCAACTGAGCAGATCGCTAAGAATTCGCATGACTACCGTCCACTCGGACTCGGTTACGCAAATCTAGGCACGCTCCTCATGCTGAAGGGCATTCCGTATGATTCGGATGCAGGTCGTGCATGGGCTGCTTCGATCACTTCGATCATGTGTGGAACCGCTTACGCTGTTTCGGCTGAAGAAGCTGCACTCTTAGGCGCTTTCCCAGGATACGCGAAGAATAAAAACTCAATGCTGAAGGTGATGCGAATGCACCGAGATGCTTCTCGAAAGATCGATGCGGCGAATTGCCCTGCGGATCTCGTTCGTGCTGCCCAGGAAGACTGGGACCGCGCGGTCGAGCTCGGCGAGAAGTACGGCTACCGAAATTCCCAGACCACCGTGCTTGCTCCTACCGGAACGATCGGTCTTCTCATGGACTGCGATACGACGGGTGTAGAGCCTGACTTCGCACTCGTGAAGTTTAAGAAACTTGCAGGTGGTGGTTACTTTAAGATCGTGAACCAGTCGGTTCCACTTGCGCTCCAGAATCTGGGTTATACGAAGTCGCAGATCGAAGACGTGATTCGTTACGTCTTAGGTTCGATGAACTTCGAGGGAACCCCTTTCATTAACCAAGAGTGGCTCCGCGCGAAGGGCTTCGAAGATAAAGACATCGCGAAGATTGAAAAAGCGCTCCCGGGCACTTTTGAAATCTCAAGCGCTTTCGGTTCTTGGACGCTTGGTGAAGAGTTATTAAAGAAACTCGGCGTGCCTGAGTCTGAGTCGAAGAAACCTACGTTTAATTTCTTAAACTGGGCGGGGCTGAAGAACAGCGAAATCGAAATTGCAAACGAACAAATTTGCGGAACGATGACGGTCGAAGGGGCTCCTCATATTAAAACCGAGCACCTCGCTGTTTTCGACTGCGCAAATAAGTGCGGTAAAAAGGGAACACGCTTCATCGCTCCGATGGGACACATCCGAATGATGGCTGCCGTTCAGCCTTTCCTTTCGGGTGCAATTTCTAAGACGGTCAATCTTCCGAACGAAACGACGAAAGAAGAAGTCGCAGAGATTTACTACCAGGGTTGGAAGCTTGGCCTAAAGGCTGTGGCTCTTTACCGCGATGGATGCAAACTCTCGCAGCCTCTCTCGACGAAGAGTGAAACGAAGGCAGACGAAAAGGTAGAAGTGGCAGCGGAAGCAAAGCAGGCCTCATCTCAGCAAATGACCTTCGCTCCAGTTCGTAGAAAACTTCCTTCACGTCGCGCTGGGATTACTCAGGAAGCGACCGTTGCAGGACATAAGGTTTATATCCGAACAGGTGAGTACGAGAATGGCGATATCGGTGAAATTTTCATCGATATGCATAAAGAAGGTGCGGCTTACCGTTCGATGATGAACTGTTTCGCGATTTCGATCTCACTCGGTCTTCAGTACGGAGTTCCGCTTTCGGAATACGTCGATAAGTTCACCTTCACTCGGTTTGAGCCAAGCGGAATGGTGAATGGCCACGAAAATATTAAGATGGCGACCTCGATCGTCGATTATATTTTCCGAGTCCTCGGCATGGAATACTTAGGACGCACGGACTTTCTCCAAGTGAAACCTAAGGTCGCTCCAGTGGATCTGACGACCGAACTCGGTGCTGCAAAGACCGTGTACCCACAGTCGCCTTCGAAGCTTCTCGTTTCGAGTGCTCCTATAGAAGGTATCCAGCGCCAAATGGAAATGGTTCTACCAGGAACTGCATCCGTGAATCCTGATTCCGGAACTCAGCACCTTGCCGAAATGATGGGGGATGCTCCTCCGTGTGACGGTTGTGGACACACCACGGTTCGTAACGGCGCTTGCTATAAGTGCCTGAACTGTGGAAATTCCATGGGCTGTTCTTAAGACCGTTCGTTAACTTTGCCTACGAGATCGTTGTTCCTCTCGTTTCGCTAGACGATTGAATTACGAATAGTCGCTCATCCCGTAAGCCAATTCGGCGGCAGGGGAGCAACGATCTCTAGACTCTGATCCATCGGCGAAATCGCCGGTATCGATAAGCGCGATGCGTGCAACCACAACCTTTCCTCGGGGGCCCGGCCCATCTGGGATTTCTTCCCGTAGACGGCGTCTCCGAGGATTGGCGCACCGAAGTGCGCGAGAGTGACTCGAATTTGGTGGTGGATACCCGTTTCGATCTGGATCCCGATTTCAAACCCGCGACTATCCGGAAGCTCTCGAATGCTTTTAATTTCGCTGATGCTCCGTAAGGGTTCTCCCCTGATTTTAGACTTATCCTTAGGATTCGTGATCGCCCGCATTCGGCGTTTTGATTTCAGATCGTGAGCTAGGAGGAGTTCGAGTCGACCGAGTTTCAGTTCGCCTGCGCTTTCGGTGACCGCTCGATATTCCTTTCGAATTTTTCCTGAATTCCAAACTTTATTTACTCGCTCGAATGCTTCG
>JBGSHQ010000221.1:0-19082 GCA_041752095.1 Bdellovibrionia bacterium | reverse complement strand
GGGGGTAACGAGTCGAGATGAATGCGATGCAGCTAAAAATTCAAACAAGAATCTAAAATGAGATAACCCATTAATAATACAGATCTCACGTTGACCCCGTTTGACGCTTTGCTAAAATAGACTTCATGTCCAAAAAAGGGTGGGTGCTGTCCACGGTAGCGTGCGGCACCTTCATGGCAACTCTCGATTCGAGTATTGTAAATATTGCGTTGCCGACCCTTACCAAGGTTCTTCATACGGACCTGCGCTCTATAAAGTGGGTTATCGTCGTTTATCTTCTCACGATCACATGTTCGCTTCTCCCATTCGGTCGACTCTCTGATCTTTATGGGCGGAAAAAAATATTCCAGTGGGGCTTTATCGTTTTCACAGTGGGTTCCCTTCTTTGTGGATTTGCCACTAAACTCGACCATTTAATTTTCTCGCGAGTTTTTCAAGGTTTAGGGGCATCGATGCTCATGTCGAATGGCCCAGCGATTATCACACAGACTTTTAAGTATGGAAGTCGAGGTAAAGCACTCGGAATTCTTTCCATGGTCGTGAGTACTGGGCTTGTATCAGGGCCGAGTATCGGTGGATTTTTAATCGCCGGCCTTGGGTGGAGATCTATTTTTCTCGTGAATATTCCGATAGGGCTTATGGGCTTCTTGTTTGCGGGCAGACATCTCGATTCTTCTGAGACTAAAAAGCCTCACGGTCCCTTTGATTGGGGCGGAGCATTTTTACAGATGCTCGTTTTATTACTTTTTATTTTATTTGTAGATCCACCGACATTTACTATTGCCGATAGCAAGCCCATTCTTCTTTCAAGGTGGTTGCTTGGGATAGGACTCATCGGAACTTCTTGGATTTTTTATGTCATTCAAAAACAAGTTCCAGAACCCATTTTAGATTTTTCTCTTTTTCGAATTAGAACTTTTTGGGCCGCTAATTTAGCTAACTTTTTAAATTTCGTATCCTATTCCTCATTGCTGGTTCTGATGCCGTTTTACCTCGAAGAAGTTTTAGGGCTTGATCCAGAACATGCTGGTTTTTTAATGAGCGCAATTCCTTTAACCGTATTTGTGGTTGCTCCGATTTCGGGCCATCTTTCGGATAAAATGGGTACGAGGTATCTTTGTGCTCTCGGAGCACTCGTATCCGCTTTGGCGCTTTTTCTAATGGGAGACGTTTTCGGAAACGGATTAAAAGAAGGTTCCTCACAGGCTTTCGTCGTTTTCACACTTCTAGCTATTGGTCTCTCTTCGGGACTCTTTCAATCCCCGAATAACGTCGCTCTGATGAGCTCGATTACTCAGGATAAATTAGGTGTGGCCTCAGCGATTATGGCGACCATTCGAAACTTAGGATTAGTAACCGGAACTGGAATCGCAGCAAAAATGTTTTCGTGGAAACATTCTGAAAATGGAAACTTTGTTGATGCGTTTCATTTTTCACTCGTTATTGCCGGGTTATTATCCATGGGGGCAATGCTCGCTTCGCTTGCAAAGAAAGATGAAGTCGCCGCTGACGTAGGGGAGGTTTAAATATGGGAAGACGAGAGAGAGAGTATACACCCGAAGAAGCCATGGCGATCACACTTCGTGAAGTTACACCGCACTGGTATCGATCACCGCCCCTGGTTGTCGGTGTAAATCTTAACGATCGATCTTATCCCCAGCCTCTCGATTCGAAGATGTTATCAGGAACATGGGTGTTATTTTTTGTTTCAGCAACCAGCCCTGCATTTGATAAAATGTTACAAATTCAGCGGTTATGGGAAAAAAGATATAGCGGTCTTGGAATACAGTTCATACTCTCTTTTCGCGGATTTTATCCCTACTTTAAGGAGAGGAAAGCGGTTGAGAACTGGGTGAGTACCTTGCCGATTCGTGGCTCAGTTTATTGCGATATGACTGGAGCATTGTCGAAATCATTTAGTGCGGAAGGCGAGCCGGGTATTTCGATCATGAGTGAGGGGAAAGTCATCTATAGTTCCTCTGGCGCACTTTCTCCCGCGGAAGCTGAAAAATCTTTGCAACTCAGTATTCGCGAGTCATCTCCGGGCATCCCCTTTTGGCCACCGCTTCAAGACGAAGAAAAAAATCTTTCATCGACGGACCGATGGATGCTTTTTGATAAATCAAAACCAATACTGAATCAACAAATCGAAATCGTAGGTAAATGGGAGCTTCTCGAAGATCGAATGATTACGAATGATTCTAAAGCCGAACTTCATTTTAGATCACCTGGATCTTCTGTTGATATAGTGGCTCGAAGCCTAAGCGACTCGGGCGATCCCACGCGCGTTCGGATTGATTCGAATGGAGCTTCATTTTCAGATGCTTTTTCGGGAGCAGATCTAGTTACGGATGACGAAGGAAATTCGAGCGTATTACTTTCGGGACCGAGGGCTTATCGGCTCTTAAGAAATTTACCCGATACGATGCGTACACTTCGAATTCGATTTCCATTTGCGAAAATTAGCCCTGTTGCGGTCTATGGATTTGAATTTGGAGATAAAATCACTTCTCGAGATCTTTAATCTCTTTTAGAGCATTTTTTATATTTCTTTGCATGTCCGGGTACTTAATTCTTTTAAGTGCGGAATGTTTTACTCGGTTTGAGTATTTTTCAGAATTTTCATTCTTAAGAGCATTCCAGTCCGTTAAAAGTGAAGTATCTTTTTCGGATTTTGGCCAGTGGTCTTCTAATAAAGAAGGTTTCCGATTGAAAGGGCACACCTCTTGGCAGATATCGCATCCAGCGACCCAGGGGCTAGTTATTGGGGGGTCTAAAGAGTCCCATTCGCCTCGTTTTTCGAGAGTGAGATAGGATATGCAGCGGTTTGAATCGAGTGTTCCTGGTTCTGGAAAAGCGTTCGTCGGGCAACCGTCTAAACATGAAGTGCAATGGCCACAGAAGTTAGGAATGGGCGCGGGTGGGATGCCTGTTGCTCGGTCGAGAAAAATAACCCCGATGAATAGATAGCTCCCAAATTTAGGATTAATCAGCAGCGTGTTTTTTCCTAGCCACCCAAGACCCGTTAACGCTGCCCAAGAGCGTTCAAGTACGGCGCTCGTATCGACACATATTTTCCATTTCGTGCTCAGGGCGGTAGCCCATTTATCGAATATTGGAGAAAGGAGTTCTGGTATATACGTGTGGTAATCAGGACCTTCGAGGTAGCGTGCGTAGCGTGGTGTGAGTCCCTTTTCGGTTTCGAGGGGAAGTGAGGGATTCCTTCGGTAGGGGATGGCTACAGTAATCACTGATTTTACTCCAGGTAAAACGAGTCGGGGATCTTTTCTTCTGTCGAGCCCTCTTACAAGGTACCCCATCTCAGCGTGAAAACCTGAATGAATCCATTTTTCATAGCGCTCGGTATGAAGTTGAAAGTTTTCGCGTGCGAGATCAATGTCCACTGCGCCCACGAGTGGAAATCCAGCTGATTTAATTTCTCTAAATAGGAGCTCGAGATTTTCCTTAGTAAGATTCGCGGTAGGCACAGAGTCCTCCCTCGAGTGAGCGTAATTTTTCAAACCCAAGAGAACGAAGCCCCATGAGGGCGTGCATGGAGCGAACTCCGTGAGCGCAGTAAATCACGATATCGGAATCAGGATTCAGCTCAGTGTTTGCCCTCGACATAAGCTCACCTAGGCTGATGTGTAACGATCCCGGAATTTTATCCTCGATCACTTCTTCATCTTCCCTGACGTCGAGAAGAACGATTGATTTCGGCCGCTCGTTCAGAAGTTGATTTAGTTCGGATGAGTTAATGATGTAATCTGTGGAGTTCATAAAATTTAAAAATTAGTGTGCAGCACGTGCGTCTGGGCGCTCGACCGGAATAACCGTTTTTAGCCCAGCCGCTGCTGCAGCATTTAAAGTCATTCCCTTCGAAACGATTCGAAGTGCCTTACCTACTAGGTCGTGCGGCATAGCTTCAATGATTTCAACTTCGATAAAGTCACCTGGTTTAAGGTCTTCCGCTTCGAAACCGAGGTAACTGACATCGTTAATGAGTACTCGCCCATCGATTTCTGCTGCTTGTGTCGACATGCGTCCTTGGAGGAGAAGTTCCGATTCTTCGCTCGATCCTTCTAAGAGAATGGAGAACTTCTGACCGACATATTTTTCATTTCGCGCCAGTGACTGTTTTTGAAGGATCTCGATCAGTTTCTTAGAGCGGCGACGTTTCGTGGAGGCGTGGATCTGTCCTTCCATTTCGCCTGCCTTTGTACCCTCTTCTTTCGAGAAACGAAAAACCCCGACATGGTCAAGCTTTAGCATTTCGAGGTCGCTGCAAAGCTCTTCGAACTCTTCTTCGGTTTCTCCCGGGAAGGCCACGATCACAGAAGTTCTAAAAACAAGCGCTGGAATTTTCGTGCGTAGTTTTTCGATAAGAGAAAAAAGTTTTGCTTTAGTTAATCGACGATTCATCGATCGAAGGACGCGGTCGTTAGTATGCTGAATCGGCATATCGAGGTATTTAACGATTTTAGGTTCTCGAGCCATGACTTCGATCAGTTCGTCAGAAAATTCATCTGGATAAACGTAGTGAAGCCGAATCCATTCGATGCCCTCGATCTTACAGAGCGCGGGAAGTAGGTCCTCGAGATTATCCTTATACTTACCGTCAATACCGTAGTGGGTGAGATCCTGCGCGACGAGGTTTAATTCGCGTACCCCACGGGATGCGAGCGTGGTTGCTTCTTCGACGAGTGATTCGATCGAACGAGACCGAACATCGCCACGAAGAGTGGGGATGATACAAAACGCACATCGGCGATTGCATCCCTCAGAGAGCTTTAGAAACGCAGCGTAGATCGGTCCCGTGTGAACACGTGGATCTTTCTCCGAGTGAATGAATGCGGGCTGGTCGATATAGGAGCGTTTCGGAAGTGGAGCGCCCATTTCGAGCGCTTTCCCGTGTGCTTCGAGCAGTTCCGTAATACGGTGATACTGGCCTGTGCCGATAAACATGTCGACTTCGGGCATCTCAGTTTCGAGCTGCTTATGGTAACGCTGGGGAAGACATCCGGATGCGACGAGAACTTTACAGTTTCCGTTTTCCTTATAATCAGCCATCTCTAGAATCGTTTCGATTGATTCTTCCTTCGAGGCTTCGATGAAGGAACAGGTATTCACGATAATGACTTCAGCGTTATCGGGAGTTTCCGTAATCGTGTAGCGATCGTTCCGTAGCATGCCGAGCATGACCTGGGAGTCGACGAGATTTTTAGGGCAGCCGAGAGAGACGAAATAGACGGGTGTGTTTTCTTTTTGATTCATAGGTACTACTTTTTCTTCCGCTTAGTCTCTGAAGTTTCCGAATTCCATGGCGACTTTAATTTGATCTTGTTTTTGACGAAGTAGGGAAATGGCGTCTTGGAGGTCGTCGCGGGATTTTCCGGTGACACGAACTTTTTCGTCCTGGATCTGTGCTTGGACTTTAAGTTTCGAGTCCTTGATGGTGCCGACGATTTCTTTTCCTTTTTCTTTCGAGATGCCGGCCATGATGATCACGTTCTGGCGAACGCTCCCACCGAAAGCAGGTTCAGGATCTTTATACTCGAGCGCGAGCAGAGAAATTCCCCGCTTAATCAGTTTCGAAGAAAGAATATCTTTTAAAGCATCGAGCTTCGCTTCTTCAGCCACCCAGAGGGTCATTGTTTTCGCTTTTTCATCGATCTTAATTTCGGTTTTCACACCTTTAAAATCGTAGCGAGAGAGGAGCTCCTTATTCGCCTGGTTTACGGCGTTATCGAGTTCCTGCCAGTTCATTTCGGACGAGACATCAAAAGAGGGCATAATGACGTGATGTGTATAAGAAGGGGCTCATTCGAGCAAGGAATAAAATTTCCCCTTTAGTTTTAAGGGTGTGATGCCATGCAAAATCGATATTGCGCATTGAGCCACTCTAGGCTATGACCCGTCGTATTAATTAAATCTACTTTCCCGGGGGGAAAAATGAAAGCATTCGTATTAGTTGTTATCGCACTTTCCGGCATTTCCGCATTCGCAGATCAAATGAAGCCAGCGACCCTTTATCTGACATGCAAAAATGATCAGAACACTGACGTCATTCAGATCGTTTCGAAATATTCAGGTTCTATCACTCAGGTGAATGGAACGACCATCCAGAAAGGTGCGCAGCTCATTGCTGGAACCGAAGGCGGCGGACCGTACCTCCAAGTACTCGGCGGCGGCTATAACATCACGATTGAAGGCGGCTCCCTTGCAGAAGCATTCAATGAAGACAAGTCGATTAAGAACGGCGTCTCCACTGCAAAGGTTTGGAGAGAAAGCGGAACTTATGAGGCGACCTGCAAAGGAATTTTCGCTTTTTAATGAATTCCGTTTCAACACAGAATCAGCGCGCAAAGGATTGCGCGCTTAAATGAATAGATTCGGCGTGAGCCATGGAGACAAAACCTTATTTAAAGGTGCAAGTTTAACGAAGTCCCTAGGTCGATTTTAAGAAGGGATTGAAAACAGGTACCAATTTTTGATAACGGAGAAAAAATGAACCACTTATTCGTAATCGTCTTTGCCCTAATCTCAACACTCAGAATGGCAAATGCCAGCGATATTGAAGACTTTCGTTTTCAACTGGAACAGTTTTCCAGAGAAAAAATGCCTTGTGAGATTACATTCTATAGCACAGGCATTACCCGGAAATACCACGAGGCGGAACTGGCGTTAGTAGGTTCTGATTCAGAGAGATATATGCTTTCATTTGAGTTGCCGACTTCTGGCCGATCCAAAGAAAAATACTTCTTTGATGTCTATCTAGACAGTGTCGGAAAACTGGAAGTAAAAACTGAAAATAAACAGACGAAATTTCGTTATCATAACGAATATGGTTACACCAATAGCCTCCACCTGACGCTGGACGGCCGATTCAGTGAAAAAGAAGTTAGTCTCATTATTTTCGATGCCCAGCATAATTTAGATCTTAGTTGCCGAAGAACGATTTAATGAGGAGAGAGGTTCATATCCTAGGCTAAGTTGTCAGCCTTATAAAGTATGCGAATCAATCCCTGATCACTCGATCAACCTGCGATCGAAATATTGAATATTTAAAACTCACAATTCGTTTAGCTGCAAAATGTCGGGTTTAAATACACGACATTTTGCAGCCCAATCTTTAAGTTGGGAATGAACAGGAAAGACGAGTGCTTACTCACGAATCACATCCGTACCCGGCGGAGTATTAAACCCTTTATATTCGACTTGACGATCGTATAAGTTAAAAATCATCTATAATTTCATTGGAATGGGTGGGCCGATCAAGTATGTTGCACCACATCAATCTTGAATTTTTATGAAGGGACGAAGAATGAAAAATCTGATTATTGGGCTCATTTTGGTGGCTATAGTACCTGCCTCCGCTTCAGACACTATCTGTACAGTGACTAACGGAATTTATGATAATTCGCCTCTAGTCGTAAAAAGTATTTCGATTGCTCATCTATCCGAGCGGCTCATTTTAACCATCGCAGATAAAACTTTCGAATTCATTGCGACGGATTATTCTGCCGATAAGACGTCAAAACTCGATTTAGTTTTGAACTCGAATCCAAACGTTAAAGCAGTTTTATTATCGAAGGAAAATCCTGGTAATCCCAAAAGCCTAAATCAGTTCGAAGCATTATTTATAGTCACCGGTTTAGTAGTGAATACCCATAAAAATACTTCGATCGATGACGAAGAAGGTTTTACGCCTTATAAGTCATTCGTTTATAATTTAAACTGTAAGAAATAATTACTCCCGAATCACATCCGTACCCGGCGGAGTATTAAACCGAAAATAGGCGTCGTTTATTTTTCCTGCGAGTTTAATATTCGAAAGAGTAATTTCAGTTTTATTTCCACCCGCGTGTTCGAGGAAAAGTTTATTAATCGTATTTTTAGCCGCGTCGATTTCTATCTCAGCGGATTGAACCGTTCCCGCGATACCTGCGGAAGGGATAAGTTTAAAGCGAATGGGCGTGAGTTTCTTTACTTCGAGTCCACGAATTTTAGAAAAAGCTCCCGATAAGAGCGCATTAGCGAGTTCGGACTGAACCTCGGAAGTTTTTTTCTCAATGAGTTGACCCCGTTCGCCCGCTTCGAAAGGCGGAGAATAAAACCAGAACATCCGACCATCCGAGACCAGTAGGTTTTTATCCGGCTTCAGAGTCTCCCAGCGAAACTGATTCGGATGACGAATCATCAGTACTCCGCTGGATTCCTTTTTCGAACCCGTAAGTTTCACATCGTCTTTTTGGGCGAAGTCAGCCTCGAGCGTTTTTGCTTCGAGATATTTCTTTTCAATCGCGATGAGTTCTTCAGGAAGAATAACCTTAGAAAGCTTCACACTCGGTTGAGTATCTTTTTCTAAAGCCGGCATCACTTTTAAAGGCTTAGTATCCTTTGAAATGGCTTTAGTTTTCTCTTTCGCAAAAGAAAATGAAGTGGGGATAAGTATAAAAATGATGGATAAAAGGATACTTAGTTGCATTATATTAACCCTATAACAGGGTAGAGTCGATATGCTAGGCTCGCTGTATTATGGCGACACAACTTACCGAAAGTAATTCTGAGTTTAAGGTCCGTGAATGGGAGAAGGTATCTTGCCCGATTTGTGGAAGTGAACGGTACTTTACATTTGAGAGATTCGGTTTTCAGCATCGATTTACTTACTGTAAGTGTAAAGATTGTTCACTCGTATTCCAAAATCCTCGTCCCATCTATGATCAAGCCTTTATCGATACCGCCTACGAGGTTTACTCAGTATCGAATAAGGAACATTTTGATGGTACGAATTTTACCGATAAAGGAAAAATCGTTCACGGTGAATATACCCACATCTTAAATGAAATCGAGTCGATCTTAGGACGTAAGGGTCGCATTCTCGACATCGGTTCGAATACCGGAACGTTTATAAAAGCTGCTCGAGATGCGGGCTGGATAGAAACGGGTGTTGAAATTTCTAAAACGATGTCCGAGGTGGCTCGCCGTGATTACGGTGTAAACGCACTCGCTGGTGATTGGACCCAGATAAAGTATCCTGAAAAATTTGATGCAATTTATTGCAGCCACGTCATCGAACATATTCCCGACCCATTAAAATGGATGGAACTCTTTAAAGAAAATCTTACCCCTGACGGTATTGTCTGCCTTTCGGTCCCAAACATGCAGAGTGTGGATCGAAAACTTAAGCGGGTTTTAAAGCGATTAGGCATTCGGAAAGATAAATGGAAAGCCTGGCAAACACCCGATCACCTTTTCGAACCCTGCGAAAAAAGTTTTCGCTATCTCATCGATAAAACAGGATATGAACTTTTAAGAACCTATACTTATCCGAGCGAGTGGCAGGGAGATATTCCCTTTATTCATCGGATTAAGCATTACTGGTTACGGACCGGAGCTAAAGGGCGCTACTATATTCGTCCCCGGCGGTAACTTCATCATAGATGCGGGTCGCATTTCAGTCCCACAAAAATAGGGTCGTCCTATCGCGGGATCATAGGCCACGGGTTTCATCTCAGCTAAAGACCCGATCCCATTTGCAATACTGAATAGAATTAAAGCAATTCCCCATCCTCTTTTTTTATCTTCGAGTCTGAGTAGAGCTAACATTCCCAGTAATGCCAATGGGATAACAAATGACAGGCTGTAGTAGTCGTGAACTTGGTTTCCTTGGCGGATAAAAAACCAATGGGGAATAACTCCGAGAAACCAAATCCATAAAAGAGCTTCGAATGGAGACCGAGTTTTTAAATTTCCTTTTTCAAGAATGAATAGACAGATTGCCGATAGCGATAAAACCCATCCCGCGCCTCGAATCACCACCCAGAGTAAAAATTTTGAGTAGTAGTTCCGGGTTAAAAATATATCCCATCCACGAAGAAGAAAGTTTTCGAGCAACCCACCCTGGTGGAGAACGCTTGAAGTTCCCATAATTTTTACCGCGATAACCCAAAGCAGAAATGGTGCGACTGATAAAGAAAAACGGATGAGTGTTTTAAACCAAAGACTTAAACATCTTCTGGGTTCTGGATTTAAATATAAAATATCATAAAGAAGAATTCCGGCGACCGCAGTGCCCATGAGGGCTTTAGTCAGTACGGCCATTGCAAAATACAGAGTTCCCTGATTTCTTTTCTTTCTTAAAAACGAATCGATTCCTAGAATTAAAAATGTAGCGGCGAGAGGATCAGGAATAAATTGAATTCCAAAACGAGCTAACGCCGGACAAAGGGTTACTCCAACCGCTACGATCGTTCGATTTTTTAAGTTAAGTTTCGCATGCTCAAGTAATCGAAAAAGAGCCAGAAATAATGCAAGTGCGCAAAGGATTGGGATGAGTGCTGGAAAACTGGGCCACATTCGAATTCCGAGCGCACCCAGAGAATGAAAAAGAGGGGGTTCGAGCGTCCATGGGATTCCCCCATCACAAGGAATCGTAGTCGATAATAAATCGAACGGTCGTGAGGCGAGTGATTCGGCTATTGAATAAGCTTCGAATTGCTTTATCGACTGGCCCTTCGCAAGGGATTTCATCGAGAAAGCGACTAAAGGTATTGCAATAACCGCAGCACCAAAAAACGGTACGAACTTCAGTTTTCGGTCAGTGGAGTTCAATCGAAACCATCTTAGAAACACCGGGTTCTTCCATCGTCACACCGTAGAGCGTGTCGTTCAGCTCCATGGTTTTCTTATTGTGAGTGATGATGATGAACTGGGACTTCGCAGACATTTCTCGTAGAAGGGCGTTAAACTTTCCGATGTTCGCATCATCGAGAGGCGCATCCACCTCGTCGAGAATACAGAAAGGAGAAGGCTTCACCATGAAGATCGCAAAAATGAGCGAAACAGCGGTAAGCGCTTTTTCTCCTCCAGAAAGAAGTCCGATGTTCACAACTTTTTTACCTGGAGGCTGGGCAAGAATATCAATCCCTGCTTCAAGAATATCAGTCGATCCCTCAGGGAATACGAGCGAGAGTTTCGCTTGGCCACCACCGAAAATAATCGGGAATAGGCGTTCAAAACGATCGCGGATGGCTTCGAACGCTTTTTGGAAACGCTCTTCTGAGGTTTTATTAATGTGTTCGATCGCTTCGTTTAGGTCTTCGATCGATTTTAATAAATCAGAGCGTTCTGAAGCGAGGTAATCGAATCGCTTCTTCTTCTCTTCATACTCTTCGACTGCGGTAGGATTTACATCACCCAGGCGTCGGATTTTTTCACGAAGGCGTTCGACTTCTTCACCTAGAATTTGCTCTTCTTCGGCAGTGATTTCGACTGTCACGACGGGTTCTTCCATTTCGTCTTGAATAGGAGATACGGAAGGAAGATCGATACAGCCTGGGCCGTATTTTTCTTCTAAGTTTTGGATCAGGTGGGAAAGATCGCCCGTGAGGCGTTCGATATCGAGAGAGTATTGGTTTACGGATGCCGTTTTTCCATCGCCTTCGGAATGAAGTTCCTTCATGCGATCAAGTGCGCCGTTAACCTTTGCGGATACGATTTCTAGATTATCCTTAATCGTTGCAAGTTCATCCCGACGAGCTGCAAGTTCGAGTGTGAGCTCCTCAATCTTCATGATGAATTCGCCATCACCACCCGAGTGCTCTTCGTTTTCAGCGGTCACGCGCTCGAGCTGTCGAGCGACATCGCTTAGACGACGTTCACGGTCGCTGATGAGCTTCATGCCGGCTTCGAGTTCGCGGTGAACTGAACCCGCGCGCTCCTTAAGTCCTGCTTCTTGGATTCGGAGTGCTTGGAGTGATTCTTCGTGGGTTCGAAGTTCGCCATCGAGTTCAGCGAGTGTCGACTCTCCAGTCGTAATCCGTTCCTCTAACGAAGCACGATTTGAAGTAATCGTGTTCATTTCGTCAGCCGAAGCTTCCTTCTCGGTGCGGGCTTCGACAGCCTCGTTCTTCATTTCTTCGAGTTCATACGTAATCAGTTCAGCCTGGGAATCCAGGTCCTTCGACTGACGTGTAGCGCTCTCTACATCGCGGCTGATCTTTGCGACTTCGATTTCTGCCGCCTGTAAATCGATTCGAGTTGCAGAGAGGCGTGCTTTCTCAGACTCCAGTGAATCACTGAGCGTAGAGACTTGAGTCTCGAGGGCGGAGTGGGTGATTTCGAGTGCAGCCACTTCGGTCGTGAGGGCTTCGATCGATTTTTTACGACCGAGAACAGAAGCAGCGCGGTCGTTTGAAAGGGATCCGCCACGGAGAACACCGTCATGATCGAGTGTGCAGCCATCTTTAGCCACAATCGCAAAACCCAAGTATGCAGTGTTCGATGCGAAATAGTTCGAGAGTGGATCCATCGACTCTACGACAATCGCAGCATCGAGTAGGTGGAGTGCGGCAGATGAATTTTTTCCAGAGAGTTTAGAGTTTGTCTTCACGAAGGAAGAAAGCACTCCAAGTACCGAAAACCCGGCGGCCGAGAGATTCTGGGTCGCTTCATTCATTGGCGCGGCGTGATTTTTCGGAGCGTCGCTAGTCGCGACGAGTATTCCAGCGCGTCCCTTCGAATGGGAAGCCAGTGCACGAAGTGCTTCGATCGCAGTCGAGGCATCTTCGGTGACGAGGGTTTCAAGTTTACCCTCGAGGAATCCTTCGAGAGCCGCTTCGTATCCGGATTCGATATCCAGTCCTTCAGCAAGTGCGCGAAGCGCGGAATCACGGCCGTTTTCTTTAGCCCAGTCGAGTACAGACCGAGGCCCGTCTCCGTAACCTTCGAGAGCCGCAGTGAGTTCTTCGAGAGATTGGAGTTTCGATTTTTGTTTAACGAGAATCCGATTCGAGTTTTCAAGATCGGATCGAACCGTGCGAAGTTCGCTCTCTTTTGCTTCAGTGACCGTCGCGATTTCACGCGCTTCGGTTTGGAGCTTTGTCTTTGTTGCGATAGCAGCTTCCGAAGCCGTAGTTACCCGGGCTAACTCCGCCTGAGCGATTTCAGTTTTTTCCGATAACTGTGATGCTTGCGTATTTAAGCGTTCAATTTGGGAACCCGCCGACTCAATTTTCGATTCGAGGGCGGCGATGCGTGAGTTCAGATCGCTGGCTTTCGCAATTCCGTTCATCAGTTCGCGCTTAGCCCCATCGAGGTTTCGTCGGGCATCGTCAGCCTCAGAGCGATAGCCGCGAACGATTTCATCTTGGGTTGCTACCCGTTCTGATGCAGCGTTAAGCGCAGCTTCTGCAGTATCGTTTTCAGCAGATAATCCTGTGATCTTTTCCTTCTCGGTCGTGATCGCAACTTCGAGATCAGCGCTTTCAGCGGTTAACATCTCAAGTTGGTTCGAGAGGTCAGACTGACGTCTTCGAGAGAGGTCAAGCGCGCTTTGTGCACGAGTGAGGTCTCCCGATTTTTCGTTAATCAGGGTTTGAATTTCTTCCGCAGATTTCGAAAGGGTAATTTGTTCGATTCGGTCCGATTCGATCGACAGTTCTGCAGTCGAAAGCTCAGCTTTAAGACCCGAGAGATCCTGCTCGAGCGCTTCACGTTTCGAACGAAGATCGTCGAGCCGAGCGCGGAGTACGCGGTTCTTTCGACGTCCCCAGGTCATTTCTTTATCGAGGAGTTCATCTTTTAATTTTTTATACTGGGAAGCTTTTCCCGCCTGGCGTTCGAGCGAATTCAGTGAACGTTCAATTTCAGAAATCACATCGTTTAAGCGAGAGAGGTTTAAATGTGCGGCTTCAATTTTTCGAAGTGATTCTTTTTTGCGAGCCTTATACTTTGCAATCCCTGCTGCTTCTTCGATTAAAACTCGGCGGTCTTCAGGTTTTGCATTAACGATTTTTTGGATCTCGCCCTGAGCGATAATGGAATAACCTTTAGCCCCAACTCCGGTATCCATGAAGAGTTCGTGAATATCCTTAAGTCGGGCTTGAACGCCGTTAATAAAATATTCCCCCTCACCGCCTCGGAAAACCTTACGTGTTACTGCGATCTCTTTTGTTCGAAGGTGGAGTGGAAGATCTTTTACACTAGCACCGGCGGGTTCATTTTCGGTGTCGACGTAGTCAGTTTCAAGAACGAGAGTGGCTTCGGCAAATCCGAGGGGCGCGAAACGGGAGGAACCGTTAAAAATCAGGTCCTCGGAGCCACCTGCGCGAATGTGTTTATGGGACTGTTCACCCATAACCCAGAAGAAGGCATCAACGATGTTCGATTTTCCGCATCCATTCGGTCCGACAATACCCGTAATTGAGTGGTCGAAATGAATCACTGTTTTGTCTTTAAAAGATTTAAAACCCTGTACTTCTAGTCGCTTAACGCGCATCTAAATTCTCCCACTAAAACGATCGGTCGTGTGCACTGCGTTCCGAGCTTTGAAGGTAACAAAGGGAGGCCGAAAAGCAAGGCAGGGAGGGTCGAATTTTTGACACACTAACGCACAGCGTTTGCTTTTCGGCCGCGGAGAAGTTTTAGATTCGAAGACGGGATACCTAATTTCTTCGATTCCTCGATCAGTTCATCGATCGCGTGGTGCATCTGTGTATCCACTTTTGTGAAGTGAACGCGAAGGAACGATTCGAAGTCAAACGGCATCATTGCGCGGCTCACGGCCATTGCGGTTCGAACTCCAATGCCCGAAGAGAGAAATTTACCCGCGATACTTTTTCCAGGATCTTTTACGGGAGAGATTTTTGATGCGAGAGACGACTGGATCTTCGTCATTTCGCGAATAGCTCCTGTGACGAGGGGAAGTGTTGGGCCGTTAAGAAGTCGGCTAAATGACCACTCACTCAGTTCTAGTCCCGCAACAAGCGAACGTAAGAGCGCTTCTCCGAGGATACCGCTTGAATCATTTTCCGGTGTAACCTTAGAAACAAGTCCGCCTGAAGTAAAAAGCGTAGAAACATTTTGTGCGGCGGCCGGGTCTTTCGAGGACCAGGTCGCTTTTGCAAATGGAGGAAGATAGAACGCATATCCCGTTTCTTGGAAGCTTTCTCCTGGCATTGGCGCTAGATAGCTAATGATCGGAATACTTCCAAAAACGACAGGAGGTGAAAAACCTGAATGAGAGATTTTCTCGGATATAAATGCACGGTCACTTGAGTTTGGCTGAAGACTCCAGATCGGCGTATCCCGAGTTACCGATAGGAGTGACGCAAGCCACCCATCAGCACGCATCTTATCCGACGGAAGTGTGATGAGGACAGCGCTCCATTTTTTCGTAGAAACTTCGTCGAGTGACTCAACGAGAGAAAAATTTTTAAATCGAATCGACTGAGCTTTTCGGCCCACCCAGCGATAAAGTTGGATCCCTTTTTCCAAACTTTTTCTATACTTCGGTTTAATGAGGAAAGTTATTTTTACCGACTCTGAGGATGGCTGTCGCGAGGCATAGTATCCATAAACCGAACCGACTGCTCCTGCTCCGACGACTAAAATTTCCATCCATTTGACTCTGATTGAAATTGGGAGACACTTCAATTCTAGAATTCGAGGGATATAGAATCATGTTCGCATTCTTCTTCGTTTTGTTGAGGTTACTGAGTCCATTATCATACGCTTACGCGGAAGAGTCGGATTGCGATACGCCTATTGATTTAAGGGTGGCGGATGCCCCACTTGCGGAACTCGATAATATCGCGCAAGGGTACAGCAAGTCGAACCTTTGTGGTTTTGTGACTTTTTCTCAGTACCTCGACAGTTACAGGGTGTCGCGATTGGGAGTTCGAGGGGGTAATCTCGTTCGCTCGAGCGGGGTTTCGATAGGCGTCGAAAATGCTTTACGAGTTGGACACCCCTATTGGTTTCCTCTCCAGAACTCCACAGATCCCCTTGCAATGAGAGTGGGACGATGGGGTTCAACATTCTGTTCTCTTGCGGCATCGGTTAAAAAAATGGGTTACTGCACAGATTCATTACTACCGACTAAAAATGCTGACGAGACGGCAAAGTTTGCAGATCTCACGACCTACATTTACGGCAGGCTTTTAGTGATAGCCGGGGCCCGAAATAAAAATGAGAAAAGTGTTCTTACCCAAGAGATCGATGGTGTTTATGGCCATATCGACGGAATTTATCCCCGCTACATCCAATGGGTGATTGAACGAGGAGGGGTCGCTCTAAGTCGCGCTGAGGTTCAGGCGACCATCGAAGAAAACCCGGAATTTCCCTATCGAGTGATCGAAAAACTTTTTTTTAAAAATTGCGACCAACAATCGAACCGCGAGAAAAATTTTTATTATCAAACCTGTGAGGGTGAGATTTTTGGTGGAAGCGATTCGAATTCTGAAAAGTTCAAAAAGAAAGTGAACGAACTTCTTTCTGAAAAACGCGCGCTCCCCATTCCAATGGCCTATTGTTCTTCAGTCTTGGTAGTCGGAAAGAGTTTCAAACGAAAGAATCCAGTGGGTACTGCCTGTGGATTACATTGGTCGCTCATCGCAGGAAGAAAAAAAATAAATGGCGAATGTCACATTCTTGTTCGGAATAGTTGGAAGTATACCCACGTAAAATACTCACCTGATTGGGTTGTCGAGGGCGGTGATGTGTGGGTTCGTGAGGAAGAACTTTCTCGTGCAGTGATGCTTCTGCAGTGGCTAAAAAACGTGGGGCCCTGAGAGCTGATCAGCTCTCGGGCCCCAATTTTCGTACTCGGTAAGATTCCCGAAGACTGGCGGACTCTCAGAAGGTCCACCTATATTTTTTCTGTTACATGGCCGGGGTAGGCTTTTATACCCTCCTCCGCTTAGACCGACTCTCGTCGGGAACTTGCCAGCAATCAGTATTCTTATTTAATTTTTAGATCTGTATTTGGGTCCTGATCTGATCAAAGATCCGTCCCCTTGCTTAGCTGATCGCAGTCCTCTGTCGCGAACAGAAGATTCGCCAGCTCGCGAGCACCGTAAGGTCCTTAAAACGTTCGGCTTTGCTCGCGCTATTTCGCTTTCGGCGGTCCATGCCCATGAAATCTAAGTTCCAAAATCTTATCGTAAACCGGGAAGCTAAAGGCTTCTCTCATTCTGTTACGTCCTCCGTTGTTGTGCTACGAAGATTAGACTATCAAAACGGTCAGGAATTGCAATACAAAAAACTAATATATTTTTACAATTTGACACAACGAATAAACAGATTAATAACAATAAGTTGTATTGTTGTGTCAACTAAAACGCATTACTAATGTTTGTTTAAAAGTGGATTGAAAATCGGGTTCCTAGGGTCATGTAACTTGTAGATATAGAGGAAGTTGTGGCCTCAGAGTCCAGGAGTCGCGTCCCAGTTACAGTAAAAGATCCAGGCTTAAGATATTGGATAAAGAAGCCCAAATCGAACTGGCGATCGATGGTGTAGTCCGCACCGAGGCTTAAACCGAGAAGAACCGAAGTTGAGCTTTGTTGCTTAAAAGAGGTGACCGTATCGTTTTGGGTGGGTTGGGTAAAAAAGTAAAGTCCCAGTGTGGGTCCGAGATGGGCCTCAATTTTTTTCGAAAGTGGAAAAAGAAGTTCCGGCGTAAAATCAAAAAAGGATGTTTCGTTTCCGGTCACACTATCCGTGCTCAGCTGCGAAATTCCAAATTCGGCAGTGAGGCGCAAGTTCTTTTTAAAACGGTAACTGGCTCCACCCACAAAGGAAGGAGAGCTTTTATAGGACTGCTCGCTGCTTGTCGTTGCCCCAGCAACCGTCGTCGCTACGGTGCCTTTAGGGGAAAGATTAAGACCCACAGAAAAAACAGCCGCCCATTCGCCGCGGCCTGAAGAATCAGCAGGTTCAGACCTTTTCTTCGCCTGCACCACGGGTTCGATTTTCTCTTGAACAGGTTCACTGATCTTTACACAGTTTTGGTTTACACCGTAGGTTCCCGAAGGAGTTTTAAAGACGGTGAATTTTTCATCTTTTAAAATTTGAGAGTTCGATAGCTCGAAACCTTCAAACGGACCTGGATCCGTTTTTTTCCAAGCCTTTCCATTTAATTTATAAATCGTACACTTCGAGCTGAAGTCTAAAATACGGTCGCTCGCAGCAGAAACGCCCGAAGCTAACCCAACCATGAGAGCGAGTAGTAATATCATTTTTTCTTCCTAACAGACTGAGTGTTAATGGCAGACTGAGCGGCCGCGAGTTTTGCGATCGGGATCCGGTAAGGCGAGCAACTGACATAGTCGAGTCCGTATTGGTTACAGAGACCGACACTTGTAGGGTCTCCGCCGTGTTCACCACAAATACCAACTTTTAAATTTTTCTTTTCGGCACGACCTTCGTGAATCGCGATATCAATTAGTCGACCCACTCCATGAGGGTCAAGCGTTGCAAACGGATCTTTTTCGTAAATTTTTGCTTCAAGATAATCTTTTAAGAAAAGCCCTGAGTCGTCTCGTGAGAGACCATAAGTGGTCTGCGTTAAATCATTGGTTCCAAAACTAAAAAAGTCGGCATATTTTGCAATCTGCCCAGCAGTGAGTGCGGCCCGGGGTAGTTCGATCATGGTGCCGATTAAGTAATTAATCTTTTTCCCATACTGAATGAAAATTTGTTTAATTTCTTCTTCGCAGTAATCACGCACAAACTTGAGCTCGCGCCAGTCGCCGACGAGAGGGATCATGATTTCAGGAGTGATTGTGAACCCTTCGTCCTGTACGAGTTCGCAGGCCGCTTCCATGATCGCGCGGATTTGTGTGAGGTAGATCTCGGGATAACTAATGCCCAGTCGAACACCGCGGTGACCGAGCATGGGATTAAATTCATGAAGAGTTTCCTGCTTTCGCTTTAAGCGTTCGAAGGAGACATCGATCTTTTTCGACAGCACTTGGAGCTCTTCATCTGAGTGAGGAATAAATTCGTGCAGAGGAGGGTCGAGGAGACGAATCGTGACGGGAAAACCCTTCATTTCTCTGAAAATTCCCTTAAAATCACTTTTTTGCATAGGGAGAATTTTTTCGAGCGCGCGAGTTCTGGCATCGAGCGTGTCTGCAAGAATCATCTCACGAACTGCGTCGATTCGGTCCGATTCAAAGAACATATGTTCCGTACGACAGAGCCCAATACCTTCTGCACCAAATCCACGAGCTACTTTTGAGTCCTGAGGAGTATCGGCATTGGTGCGAATTTTCAAAGTTCGTACCTCATCCACC
>JBGSHQ010000220.1:0-8112 GCA_041752095.1 Bdellovibrionia bacterium | reverse complement strand
AAAAATTAATAAAACTTTCCTCTACACATTCAATCACCTCTGAAGATCTGAACGGCCTGTGTTCGTTCTAGTCACTCTTCCGTCAATTTGAACACGAGCTAGTATGACCTTGCCGTTTGATGCTCATTATTACTATATTGTCAACAATAAACTCAAAAATCAATAGAAAGGTAATTTATTCACATTTTTTCTAGAGGGTTTGATTAATTTTGGCGCGATTCAACGATGGCAGTTCCCGCGGCAGATAATTTTTATTTTGCTATTTTGATGTCATATCTTTATTGGAGGTTTCTCTGATTGGTTTCTTTCTTTTGATTCGTCATGAAACAGCATTCAGACGAACGACGCTTAATACTGTCGAGTCCTATTGCTAAAATTGCTGCCTTACATTATTGACCAACTGTCCAGGCGGTATAATTAAGCTCCCAACGCTGCAGTAGGTAAAACTGCGTCGTGGTTTCCCGCCGTGTAGCTCCTATTTTTGTGCAAATTGCACGTTCGAAATCAATCTTATGGATCAAATGTCCTGCCCGCTGCTTGATTAATAATTTCTGCGCGCCATTCATAAAATATGTGTCACCAATTATGAGGATCTATGCATAATTTTGTTGCGCTGTGTTCCCTCGTATGATACGAACTGCCTGTTAGGTATTGCAATTATTCGCCTTCTACTTTTTATTCAATTTATTGCTATCAATGGAAGAAAACGCAGGTAAACGAAAAGTCTACCGTTCTTCACAATTGGAGCTGATAAATACGCGTAAAAGGGACGCGCAGAAATCATTTCATCAACTGTCCTTTCGAGAATTATCAAGTTATTCAATGAGGGACAATCTTGTTTATTTCTGATCGAGCTATCCATTGATAGATGTCTGAAAGTTGTCAGTGGCGGTGAAGACCAATCTCTGGTCAGTTCTCTCGTAATTTTCAATCATGGTTCTGGTGAAAGCATGATAAAGTCATCATATCCTGGGTAGTACGAGTATTGTGATCAGTAATTCCTGCTTGTACCCTTAACGATGGAGATTAGGGTGCACTTCCCCCTTGGGGTGGGTGACGATGTCTTGAACGGACGTACAAAGTAAAGTTTTGTGCAGAATTATGCTTTTGACTCACGGGAAAAAAAAAATATTTGATTGATGCGGGCGTAACTCGGATTTGACTCAA
This sequence comes from Bdellovibrionia bacterium, assembly GCA_041752095.1. Lineage (GTDB taxonomy): Bacteria > Bdellovibrionota > UBA1018 > UBA1018 > UBA1018 > JACMQW01. The sequence goes on along the minus strand of JBGSHQ010000220.1, from coordinate 6,945 downwards.
CTTTTTGTGGAATTTTTCGTTGAGAACAGAAATCATATCTGTGTGCAGTGACGTCTCTTTGGAATGGGCAAGTTTCCCAATTGCTTGGAATGAAAACTGAACAGCATTTTGCAAGTTTTCCAACCGTGGCCAGCTGGGGAGGGTTGCAATCATAAATCAACCAAAGTATACCTGTGGCGCTAAGTTGTGTGGTTCCTTCTCCCCCGCAAGTGATGACAGCTAAAAGATGACATCTAAAAACAGAGGTTCCCCAAACTTCAGACCTGTTCTGGCATCGCTGGTATTACTGTGCGTAAGTGCCGGAGTTTATTTCATTCATTCGGCTCGTATCCACCGGATTGCAGAACGCGTGAAGAATGAAGAAATCCGAGAACTCGACGCACGTTTCGAAACTGAAAAGCGTCTCCTTTTGCCGACAGAAGATTCGGCTTCCTTAATCGCTCGTTTAAAAGAAATAGAGGCAGACGCGAAGGGGAGTCTCAAGCCTCTCCATATCTCCTCACGATCGTGGGAGGGTTTCGAAACGACGATTCGGTTTGAACGAATGAAAGGTGAAAGTTCGTATTTCATTTTAGAAAAAAAACATACACCGCTGAAAGCGGGTTTCGCTTTCTATCCCATCCTCTATTATTCTTTAACTCTGGGTATGATGGTGAGCCTGCTCCTTTTCTTCTTTGGACTTCTTAAGCGAGAAGCGGCCCCATCTCTTCCTTCCGTTCCTGTTGTTCCTTCTCCGCCTAAGAATGAATTTGAAATCTTTTTAGCAAATCGGCGCTACATTCCACCTTTCACTGATATTCACCCCAGGTAACTTTCATGGATAAGGACGTTAAAAATAAAAATTGGTCGAAGCTCCTAAAGACGAAAGAGGATCCCGAAGAACGAGCGGAAGAGGGTCTATTCGACGATGATTCGTACGATCATTCAAATCCTCCACTCACAAACCGATTCGACAGGTGTGAAGCGATTCTTTCGACGAAAGCCCTGCACCGAAATTATAATGCAATCGCTGAACTGGCTGGCGGACAGGCCATCCTTCCAATGATTAAAGCCGATGCGTATGGGCACGGAGCTGTGTGGGCGGCTCGCACTCTTGCGACGGCAGAAAATCTTTACGGATTTGGGACAGCATCGCTCGAGGAGGCTCGCGAGATTCGTGAAGGAGTTGGAGCGCGCGGCAGAAAGACTCGGATACTGTCTCTTTCAGGAGCGACGAACTGGAGTGAAGAAAAGGGTCAATACTGTGAGCGATTCGGAATCACGCCGACGATCTCAAGTGAAGAAGATTGGAAGCGTTTTTTCAAAGGGAAGTGGTGTGAAAGATTAAAATACCATTTAAAATTTAATACCGGAATGAACCGACTCGGGCTTTCGCCGGGCATCGTCCAACAAATCGTTTCACAGCTAAAGGATAAACCGGGCGAGTGGAGACCCGAAGGCGTGGCCACTCATATGGCGGTCGCTGAAGATCCGAACCACCCACTGACAAAACGCCAAATCGAGTCTTTTAAGTCGATCACAGGTGCCGTGAAGTCGATGTGGACCGACACGCTTTTCCACCTCGCAAATAGTTCTGCGATTTGGAACTCGCGGCACTTAGGTCTCGAGGGATGGACGGATATTGTTCGCCCAGGCATTTCGCTTTACGGAGTGGCCCCGTGGCCAGGAGCCCCCGTTCGAGGGATTGATCCGGTGATGAGTCTTCGGTACGCGATTATCGCTAGACGAACGCTTAAGCCCGGCGAAAGTTTAGGTTACGGCGCTCATTTTCGCTTGAAGGGCTCGGATTCGCCGATTGAGATCGGAATATTAGGCGCAGGTTACGCTGACGGCGTCCACCGAATGAATTCTGGAATCGGTGAAGAAGGCGGCCGGTGCTTGCTTAACGGGAAAATGAGGCGATTCCTTGGAGTCGTGAGTATGGATTTGAGCGCGGTTGAATGCGACGCGTCTACGATGGTGGGCGAATGGGTGGAAATCTTAGGTCGAGGCGTAGACCCATGGACTGCGTCCAAAGCTGCTGGCACAATTCCTTATGAGCTTCTGACTTCTCTCTCCAGACGAGTCCGGAAGACGTACAGTTAGGAAACGGACGATGAGTGCTTCTATAAACACAGCAGTCGAAACTAAAAATCCGCAGGGGACTGTAAAGCTCGTGAACGTCTGGAAATCTTTCCGCGACGGACGGGATCAGATCCTAAAAGGCGTGAATCTCGAATTTCCTGTTGGAGAATTAACCTACATCTTAGGAAGTTCGGGCGCGGGTAAGTCGGTCACCCTGAAACATGTGCTTGGACTTCTGAAGCCTGACTCGGGTGAAGTGATCGTGGGTGGAAAAGACATGGCGACGCTTCACGGTCGCGAATTAAAAGAGCACCGTAAACTTTTCGGAATGCTTTTCCAAAACTCGGCTCTTTTCGACGACATGTCGGTGTTTGAAAATGTGGCTTTTCCACTTCGTGAACACACGAAACTGAGTGAGAAGGAAATCACTGAACGCGTGGTGAAGGCTCTCGATCTTCTCGGAATGAATCGGCTTTCACACGATAAACTCCCGAATGAAATTTCCGGCGGGATGAAAAAGCGGGTTGCTCTCGCACGCGCCATTATTCGTGAGCCGTCGATCTTACTCTACGATGAGCCGACAACGGGTCTAGACCCTGTCACGCGGACTACGGTGGATGATCTGATCGATACTTTAAAGAGGGAACTCCACCTGACCTCGATTGTGATTTCGCATGATATTCCATCGGCACTTTTACTCGCTGACCAAATCGCATTTCTTCATGCGGGAGAGATCGTTTTCTGGGGGAAACCTGCAGAATTTCGAAAATCGACCCATCCCATTATTAAAGCTTTCCTCGAAGCGGAAGGCAGAACGGTTACCGCCTTAACATCATGAGTAACACCACTCTTTCATCGCGCTTTATGGTTCGAACGAAGGAGAATGTGCTGACCGGTCCTTTCTCGCGAGAAGAAATCACGGAGCGTGTGAAAGCGGGATTACTTCGAGAGATCGATGAGGTCTGTTCGGGTAACGGATATTGGATTTATCTTCACGAACGCGCTGAGTGTCTTTCGCTTTTAGGTGTCGAACTTCCCCGAAAAGAAACCTCTCACGAGGAGCGCACTGAGACGGGCACCGAAACCGCCACGGTGACGGCGACGAAACCTGTCGAGGGGCATGAGGGAGGATCCGTGATGGGATCCGTAGTCGTGACTCATGCACCGTCACCCGAGCCGCGTGCAAAAGGGAATAACGAAACGATCGGCACTTTTAAGCTCGTGCTTTGGGGCGTTTTAATTTTAGTCGGGTTTATTCTTTTTCAGGTTTTTAGAATTTCTGAGGGATTTTAATCCGCTGTCTGCCCCGGCACTAAAATGCGTGCGTTTCGGTTCGATGAGAAAAAGGTCTTTGATGACTTTCTTTCCGGATTCTTTTGGGAAGACGACCGCGTTCAGTTTTTCTAGGATCTGATGCTTTCGGTGGTGAAGTTCCGTTCGCCATACGGAGTGGTCGACCTCGACCCAGAGCACCCCCTCCTCGACCTTAAGGACGCGTGCGTGGTTAGCGATCTGGGTTCCCACGGTCTTTTCCCAAGAATCGACCGCAAGCGCTTCTTCTAAGCGTTTCTCAAGCTTAGGATTATGCGCGCGAATCTTATTCAGGATATCCTTGATGGAATTAAAGGCCATGAGGTACGAACGAGATACATGAACGGCCACTTACTTTCGATTCGCACCGCGTCAGTCTTCATTCTCGTAATGGCAACGGGGTGTGGTTACACGCTCCAGAGCACGAAGACGAATTCGCTGAAGGATGATGGGATTGAAAAAGTTTACGTCGCTCCTGTTAAAAATCTTACCTATAAGCCAGGTGTCGAGAATGTCATTTTCAATGAACTGACGCAGGTTCTTCTCGCTGGGAAACGTGTAGCTGTCGTCGATAACATCGAGATGGCGGACGCAGTACTGGAGAGTTCTGTAACCAATGCTGCATATGTTTCGACCGCTTCCACCTCGGCTTCTGAAATTTTCCCAAAAAACGTTCCTGGAATTGATGGGTTTAACGTGGCGACTGAGTACCAGGCAACAGTTGCATGCCAGTTTAGTCTCGTACGTAGAAAAGCAGGGCGCGCGAATACTGCGGTATGGTCGACTAACTTTAGTCGTTCTCGTCGATTCGCTGGAAATAACCAGAAGGTCGCTTATGGTACGACCTCAGCACTTATTAATGAATCAGAGTTTGATCGCGCGATTCGCGAAACAGCTCACGGCATGATGCTCGATTTACATGAATCGCTGGTTTCTCGGTTTTGAATACGGATTAGAAAATGCCTAAACTCGAACCTAAAATAATCCAAAAAGAAGTCGAATCCGGAAAGCTTCGTCCTGTGTATTGGTTTTATGGAACCGAGGCGATGAAGTCTCGCGAACTGATGAAGCGAATTCGTCGGGAAGTTCTCGGGAGTGATTCGGAGTCGGGCACTTCGGTTTTTGGAGAGTCGATCCTCGATGCCCAGGAGTGTGAAGTTGCTGAGGTGCTCGATGCGGCTCAGTCTCTCTCTTTTAATGGGGGAACAAAATTCGTCCTCGTAAAACAGGCGCACCTTTTAAAAAATCCGGATGCCCTCTTAGAGCTGATGAATTCAGAATTTATAGATGCGAGTTCCGGGGCATCCGTCACTGTTTTTCTCTCGAAGGATCTCGATCAGCGAAAAAAATTCTCTAAATCTCTGCTTGATAAAGCCGCATGTGTTTCATGTGAGGAAACACCCGAACAGGACCGAGAGGCGTGGACGCAGTATCTCGCTAAACGAAAGGGAATCGCCCTCACTCCGAATGAAGCTTCCTTAATCAGTGCGATGGACCCCTGGTCGCTCGACGGGGTCGAGCGCGAGCTTGAAAAAATGGAGTCTGCGGTTTCGCCGGAGGACCGCGAGGCCGTAATCCTCGGGGGTCTCGAAGGCAAAGGCGCGAGTGAGAGTTTCGTCGAAGGATTTCTCATGCGTGACCGAAAGCGCGCACTACCCGAAGTGCGCCACTTTGCGGGATTTCCGGAGAATGCACTCCCACTCATGGGATTACTCGCGTGGAATGTGAAAATGCTCGTCGGAGTTCTAAAAGATAAAGAAGCGGGCACGCGCGAGACGAAGTTAAATTCCTATGTTCAGGACCGTTTCGTTCGCTATCAGCGGGCGTGGACGCTCCCTGAGGCGATTTCGCTTTCGCATTCGTTAGCCGAAGTCGATTTCTATACGAAACAGACGCCGCGGGATCCTCTGGGGTACTGGTCGGAGCTGGTGCTTCGGTATTGTAGGTAAAACGTTTCTGTAAATCCGAAAGGTATGTTTTCGGATTTACAGAAACGTTTAAACCCTTTAAACTAGGAATATGGCACATATTCGGGATCGTTTTTTGACTCATAAAATCGAAAGGGCCCTTAGACAGACACCCTCTATTTCACTTCTGGGTATGCGACAAACCGGAAAAACAACCCTTTTAAATCAATTTTGTAAAACTTATTTGACGCTCGATAACGATCAGACCTTAACTCGTTTTCAAATGGGAAATTGGTCGGCACTTGAATCAGGCACTGCTCCGATCGGTGTGGATGAATGCCAAAAGCTTCCCGGACTATTCGATAGAGTGAAGCTTCTAATCGATCAGCGAAAAACGATGGGACGCTTTATTCTAACGGGTTCAGTTCGTTTTCTCTCAAAGAAGCAGATTAAGGAATCTCTGACTGGACGAACCCTTATTCTTGAGCTTTTACCCATGACGATTGCGGAGTCTCATTCGAGGAAACAGCGCGACTTCATCGATGAAATCATGAAGGCTAAAAAATTTGATACTTTTGTAAAAATCACTGAAAAAAGTATTTGGTGTTCACTTGCTATGATTCAAACCCATCTCCAACTGGGTGGAGTCCCCGGGATTTGTTTTAAAAGGGATTCGGTACTGCGGGGTGATCTTTTCGAGCAGCACATCGATACACTCATTTCTCGCGATTTGCCGATGCTTTATGAAACTCGAGTGAGTGCAGCAAAGCTAAAGTTGATTCTTAAGGAACTTACCTTAATTCAAGGGTTAGACTGGAGTGTGGAAAAGTGTGCCCGGCGAGTAGGAATTTCGGGTCCCACGCTCAGGCAGTTATTATTAGCTTTCGAGGGCTTATTTTTAATTCGCCGAGTACGTGACCGTGTTTATTTAGAGGACGGCGGCATATCGAATTTTATCGTACCGAATGAAAATCTTTTACCCCAGCAAGTCTTCCGATCGTTTATTTATCGAGAACTTCTCGCAATCATTCGATATCGATATCCACGTTCCGTCGAAATCAATGATTACACGACTCGAGGTGGTATCGATATTCCTTTTGTGGTTGATATTGGGAGTGTTTCCATTGGCATTACTGTTGATGAAGGTGGGCAGGCCTCAGAGAAATCACTGAAAAGCCTTGCACGGTTCCATAAGACAAAAAAAACATCGAAGTGCGTCGCATTTCACTGTGGCGAAGAAGCTTATTTCGCATCAAATGGAGTTTGGTGTTTACCTATAACCTATTTGGTCTAGGTTCTATTCTGTGGCTGGGATGAGAAGTTAAAGCTAGGCGCGAAGGCTCGTAAAAATAAAAAAGGCCAATCAAAGAAGCTTTGATTGGCCTTGGTATCACACAGTCCTTGCGGACTGAAAACGCGTGATCAATATTTATCTCTTAGCATTACTTCTTCGCAGATACTACTTCTGGTTTTGCTTTTTTTGCGAGGAGAGTGAGGCAGCTGATCTTACGAGCAGCGCGGCCTTTAGGAATCGCACCTTTGGAAGCAGCTTTTGAGAGCGCCTTCACAGCGGTTGCATAAGCGGTTTTTGCTGCTGCAGCGTCGAGTTTCGTGATCGCATCGACTGCGGCCTTAACGATGGATTTCGTTGCAGACTTGTTTA
>JBGSHQ010000219.1:0-2125 GCA_041752095.1 Bdellovibrionia bacterium | reverse complement strand
ACAAGCCCTGACTCACTCATAACACTAGCAAGCCAAGCTTCCATCGATTCTGCGCTCTGTTCCTCTAACTCCATCAACACATACGCTCGTGCAGATACGACTCCGGTAAACGGCGCGCGAAGACCTGACCTAACGACTTCGCTCAAACACTCTTCCGATAAGCACTCAAACGCAGAAATCGTAAACGGTCCCGAACGCGCGCGATCGAAGAGGGTCAACACTTCTGTAAAACTAGGAACCGCAAAAAAACACACCCGAGTTTTCACATCGTTCGGGAGAGGACAGAGTTTTAAAACGGCCTCGGTAATCACACCCAGCGTCCCCTCGCTCCCAATAAAAACCTGCCTGAGATCGATCCCCGTATTATTTTTTTCGAGTGCCCCGTTTAAGCGAAGAATTTCTCCGTCCATCGTAACGACCGTAAGCCCAAGAACCCAGTTCCGAGTTAAACCGTAACGAATGACTCGTACACCGCCTGCATTCGTAGAAAGATTTCCGCCGATCTGGCTCGATCCCTTAGAAGCAAAATCCACTGGCCACGTTAAGTGTTCGTGCTTCGCATGTTCGTGCACAGCTTCAGTAATGGCACCCGCTTCGACTTCTAAAGTGAAAGCACTTAAATCGATTTTTCCAATCCGGTTCATCTTCTCTAGAGAAAGAACTACTTCGCCATGGGCCGCGACCGCACCACCGGATAATCCCGTCCGACCACCTGAAGGAACCACAGGAACTCCAAGCTCCGAGCATGCTCTGAGTAAATCCGAAACTTCCTGGGTCGAGCGCGGAAAAGCGATAAGACTTGGACATGGAGTCAGGACCCCGCTCCAGTCTTTTCCATATTTTTCTAAATCATCGGGCAGGGAGGTAAAAAAATCCGCCCGAAATTTTTTCGTGAGCTCTAAAATATTTTGCGAGCTGGGATGAGTACTCTGCTTATTACTCTGTATAGGACTATTTCCAGGGATAGAAGACATCCCTTAGATTTAGCCGCGTTCGAAACCGAAAGTCCACTGGATCACGCCAACAGATAAAAGAACTAAACCAACAATTCCCATCATCATAAGAAATCCTCCTTTCACTCTCAGCATGAAGGATCTCCATAAAAAGGGGGGTCAGAAGAAGGTTAAGCTCCGGTTGGGTTTTCGTTAGGGAACTGGCAAGTAAAGCGCGAGCCCTTCCCCATTTCGCTTTGGACCCAAACGGCACCCCCGTGACGCTGCATAATATGCTTCACGATCGCCAGGCCCAGACCCGTTCCACCTGTATCGCGTGATCGCCCTTTATCGACGCGGTAGAAGCGCTCGAATAATCGGTCATGGTGTTCTTCCGAAATCCCAGGCCCCGTGTCTTCGATCCGGAGCAGGGCATCGCCATGCTCATCCGCTTCCCAGACGACTCGAATTGCTCCACCGGCCGGCGTGTATTTCGAAGCATTATCGAGAAGATTCACTAAGACCTGCTCGAGTCGCTTTAGATCGGCCTGGACATAACTTGTTAAGAACGAGACTTCGACTGACTGATTTTTAGCGTCGAGCGTTCCTTTAATTTGGGAGACGAGCCGGGTCGTTAACTCCTCGGTCGAAACCTTTTCTTTAATCAGATGATCAATCCCCGAGTCCATCGTCGAGAGATCAAGTAAATCGCGGATCAGTAGCATTAACCGGTCGACGTTACGCGAAATCACATCGAGAAAAGAAGTCTCTACGGGCTGGCCCGATTTAATATCGCTAATAAGGGTATCAGTATAACCCTTAATCGCCGTAAGCGGCGTGCGTAGTTCGTGTGAGACGTTCGCAACGAAATCAATTCGCATCTGTTCTGCGAGTTTTAATTCCGTAACATCGTGAAAAATCCCGACCGCTCCGTAAACCGATCGATCCGGACGCCGAAGAGGAGAAATCGAAAGGGAATAATATTTTTTTCGGTCTTTTTGCGAAACGGGAATGGCCTTCAGCTGGAAAATTTTACCCTCATCGATACAGTATCTGAAGGCGTACAGCACATCGGGGTCCGTGATCATCTGTTCGAGTTTTGAGCGGCCCTTATTTAACCGCTCAGGCCCAACAAGCACGGCAAACTGGGTATTATAAAAAAGTGGCCCCCCTTCGCGGTCGATCGCAAGAAT
>JBGSHQ010000218.1:0-3103 GCA_041752095.1 Bdellovibrionia bacterium | reverse complement strand
ATGGCGGTCGTTACGATCAGCCACGACCGCGCTTTTTTAGAAAACGTGGGCACTCGTGTGATCGAGGTCGACCGTAGAAACCCAAGTGGGATTCTCTCAGTCGATGGCAGCTATGCCACTTTTTTAGAAACGAAACAGACTTATCTCGCTAACCTCGCATCCCGGAGTGCTTCGCTTGAAAATACTTTAAAGCGTGAAATGGAATGGCTCGCCCGCGGCGCTAAAGCACGCACGACGAAACAAAAAGCCCGAATCGACCGAACTTACGCGCTCCAAGACGAAACCCAGATTCTAAAAGAAAAATCGAAAGACACAAAAGTTCGCCTCGAGTTCCAGGAAATTGAGGGTGGCCCGAAGAAACTGATCGAAGCAAAATCGATCTCGAAGGCATACGGCGATAAGAAACTTTTCACGCACTTAAACTTAAGGCTGACGCATAAGACGCGGCTTGGGCTGATCGGACGAAACGGAATTGGGAAGTCGACGCTGATTAAAATTTTAACGGGCGTAGAAAAACCAGACTCGGGCGAGATCACCCATTCGAATCGCCTCCAGGTCGCCTACTTCGAACAGAACCGCTCACTTTTAGATCCTGATGAGACCGTGCTTCGCACGCTCTGCCCTTACGGCGAGACGGTAGAGTTTCAGGGGCGTATGCTCCACGTCCGATCGTATCTCGACCGCTTCCAGTTCGATGCGCGCCAGTCGGATCTTGAGGTTCGCAGACTTTCAGGCGGTGAGCAGAGTCGATTACTGCTTGCGAAGCTGATGCTCGAGCCCGCAAATTTACTTGTACTCGATGAACCGACGAACGATCTCGATATCCAGACTCTCAGTATTTTAGAAGACTGCTTAGAGGAATTTCCAGGCGCTGTGATTCTGGTTTCTCACGACCGGTCGTTTATGAATAATGTGTGCGATCAGATCTTAGGTTTTCCTGAGATGATTACGTACGCGGATCTCGATCAGTGGCAGACGGAGTGGAAGCGTAGGGCGAAAATGGCGGCGAGTGGGAAGCCGAATTCGAAACCTGTTTCACATGAACAGTCATCGTCGATGCCTGTCGCCCCACCTGCGGCTGCGGCTCCCGCGCCTGCCTCGAAAAAGAAGAAACTCAGTTTTAAGGAGCAGCGCGAATTTGATACGATGGAAGCGCTCATTCACGAGAAAGAAAAACTCCTCGCCTCTTACGGCTCTGAATCTACAGGCCCCGAGGCGGTTCGAAACCCGAAACGGCTTCACGAACTCATGCACATGATGGCGGAGCTTCAGAACGAGATCGAAGGGCTTTATGCTCGGTGGTCGCAGTTAGAAGAGGCGCAGAAGTGAAGAATCGCGTCCTCCGAATGATCGTCTTGCTGATCATTGGGCCCACGGTTTGTTTTACTGTTTTATGGTTTTCAAATCTTGGTTTCTTCTTGCCAATCGTAATTGGAATTTGTGTAGCACTGCTACTGAATTACAGCATGATTGCAAAAATGACGGGTGAGATAATTCTCATTTGGAACCGGAGAAGACTCATTACAGCACTTACTGAAACTTTTACGACAGTCCTTATTTTTTCAGTCTTTTTTGCGATCTATGGATTCAGTGTCTTGTCGACGCCTGGTGATTAGTTGTTTTTGAGCTGTTGGACCGATCGATTTCACTTCCAGCGCTGGAAGTGAAATAGTCAGTACTTAAAAGTGTAAAACTTATAAAAGATCAGAAAGCGAACAGTCGTAGTTCACTTCTACAACCACTTCGTCGTTAGGACTAAAGAGTAAAGTTGTTTTCGCTGTGTATTTCGTTTGGACAAATTTTACCTGAGATAATGCATAGGAACCGATGTAATAGGATTGTTCATTATCCCAAAGAAAAGTATTCTCAGTTCTGTCATTTTTTTCGAAACCGTAACCGAAATACTCACTACCCGTTTGTATCGTTACCCATAATTTAGCTTTGCTTGCTTCGAGATGAAAATTTTGAATCGGTCGAAAAGAGCGACTGACGGGCTTGCTGCTCTCTGGGGAAATCTTGCAATCAAATACACCACCCGCGAAAGCCGATGACTGTGTGAGTGCGACTAAACATAAAACAGCGTGTGAAATTTTCATTTAAGTATGCTCCTGGGTTAAGATTGGCCTTATATCGTTTTGTAACGCTATGCGCAATTTATTTTCATATCCAGTTAAAGTATTGAAATTATTTCTCTTTTTAAATTTTCATTCTCCAAGCCAAATCTGAGATTGATAAAAAAATGGGCTCTATTCCACTTTCTTGACGCAAATCGCTAATTTAGGTACTAACGCGTCATGAAGTTTCGCCTCTTCACACTCGCCTCACTCACCCTTGCGCTCTCGCTTTTTTCCGCCCCGCAGGCGCAGGCGATGTTCGTCGACCAACTTATTTTTAACTGGGCGAAAGAGCGAAAGACCCAGCATGACGAAGAGATCTCTAAGTTTCCATTCTTAACCAGCCAGATTTTTAATCTAACCGCAGCCACGACTACCAAACGCGCACGCTCCGCCTGGTTCACCCAGACCTTAAATCACTTCGACGCCTCCGACTCCCGCACCTTCCCCCAGCGCTACTGGGTGAACTCGACCTACGCGTCTGGAAAAGACGCTCCCGTGATTTACGCCATCTGCGGTGAATATCGGTGTGATGATGCCGATGGTTTCACACTGAAACTCGCTGAAGAGCTCGGTGGCTACGCCGTCACGCTCGAACACCGCTACTATGGGGATTCGATCCCAACTCGAACGTACTCAGTGAATAATCTAAAGTACCTATCAGTCGACCAAGCTCTCGCCGATCTTGAAAATTTTCAAACATTCATCCAAACCGAAAAGAAACTCACCGGAACCTGGATTTCCGTCGGCGGATCATACCCCGGATCTCTATCTGCCTATTACCGTCTCTACTACCCAAATAAAGTCGCAGGCGCTCTCGCCTCCTCTGCTCCCGTGCAGTTTCGAGCCTCGGTAAAAGAGTACGATCAGCATGTGGCATCACTTATGTCTCCCTCGTGCCTACGACTCATCCAGGATGTGACTGCCGAGATCGAAGAAGACTTAAGCTCTCGGGATGGAAGAGCGGAAGTTAAAAAACTCTTTAATGC
>JBGSHQ010000217.1:0-2297 GCA_041752095.1 Bdellovibrionia bacterium | reverse complement strand
ATCTCGCCAGAGTACGATATACCAATGAAAATTTAAGTAAGTCGGATCCCAACTCTTCGGGTGAATCGAAACTCCGTAATAAGGAACCTCGGATTCGTCTTCATAAGTCCCGAAAAGTTTATCCCAGAAGATAAAGGTTCCACCGTAATTTTTATCCCAATAAATGGGATTCGCAGCGTGATGAATCCGGTGGTGATACGGCGTATTTAACCAGCTACTAATCCACGCTGGAAGCTTCGGAATCACGCGAGTATGCGGAATAAGCTGAAAAATAAGATTAATCGCCACGATCGGGATGATCACTTCGGGTTTAAAGCCGATAAATGCAAGCGGCCAGTAAAAGAAAAACGAAGCCGCTCTTTGCGTAAGGCTCGCACGAAGCCCTACCGCGTAATTTAGCTCCTCTGCACTGTGATGCGGAACATGAGCAGCCCAAAATATATTTACTCGGTGTCCAGTACGATGGAACCAGTAGAATAAAAAATCGACTCCAACATAACAGACCGCATAGGCTAGCCAGGTCGATGGGATTTCAAACAATGCAAAATTTCTAAAAATCCAACCATAGCCAATCAGAATTGGAGCAGTGAGCGCGACATTCACACACTGTGTGATGAGCATCGTTCCTAAACCCATCAGGCTATCTTGGTAACTGTAATAGCCGTTTTTTCGATAAAGGCAGTAAATCACTTCAGCGATAATCAGAACCGCGACCGCAGGTCCGACGACTGCATAGAAATTAACGAGTTCCATAAGTCTGGTTTTACTTTAGTTTTGTGCGCGAGTCGAGCGAGGAGATTTTGGCTTGAAACCATCCCCTTCTACAACTCGAGCCGCAAGTCGAGTCGAACTCGACTGAGAGTATTTCGTGGGACGTGTAGGTCGGTTCGTTGCCGCTCGCATTCTCCGATTCGCTTCATTAGCGATAGCAGGAGATGGCAGAAGAATGAGTGGATTAATTGCAGTTACGCCTTCCCTAACTTCGAAATGAAGATGCGGACCACTCGAACGGCCGGTATTACCAGAAAGTGAAATCAGCTGACCCCTCCGCACACGCTGACCCGACTTCACATAGAGCTTAGAGTTATGCGCGTAGACCGTAGAGAGTTTAAGATCATGCCGAAGCACGATCATTCGACCATATCCCCGAATTTTATTTCCCGAATAAATTACTCTTCCATCATAGGCAGCACGAACTTCGGTCCCAGTCTGCGCCCTCAGGTCCACACCGTCATGGTGCTCACCGCTTCGAGACCCAAAATTCGAAGTCACTACCACTTCATTCGTCGGCCAACGCCAAGCACGAGTTCGGGATTTCAACTGCATCTGCTGGGTACGGTTCAGTACGCCGGTCTCATCTGTTCCACGAATACGGTAGGAGCTTTGCTTAGCCGGAATACGATCGACTCGAGTTCGACGATCGCCTCGATGAATACTTCCCGATGCGCAACCAGCAAACAGGGTAAAACCTACGATAATGCTTAAAAGGGAGATTTTTTTAAAATTCATTTTTTCTTTTTAAAAGAGACCGGATTTCCCCACGCCTCCATCATCTCCAGTAAGTACTCATGATAAGTCGTATCTAAACGAAGCGGTGTGAGGGATGCATAACCCTTCTCGACTGCGTGGCAGTCCGTTCCTTCTTCGTTTAAGAATCCATCGTATCCACCACCAACCCAGAAATAATCCTTACCTCGGTGATCACGTCGCTTCACGATTTCACCCGAGTAGTAACGAAATCCCTGGCGTGCGAGTGAAATCCCTTTCACTTTTTTAAGTGGCCGATCTGGAGAATTTAAATTTAAGAGCGTTCCTGGAGGAAAACGAAATTTATTCTTACCCACTTTTTTAAAATGCTGAAGCACTTCTAAGGCTAGAGCAGCCGCCGTTTCGTAATGAAGCGTCTCTTCAGGTTTACGGTGATAAAAGTCGATCGATAAACTGACCGCCATCGCAGGCAGCCCCATGATGCAAGCCTCGCGTGCTGCCGAAACCGTTCCCGAATAGAAAACATCCTGACCGAGATTCGCACCCCGGTTTATTCCCGAAACCACAAGATCAGGCTTCTTCTTTCTAAAAAGCTCATGCACTGCAACCTGAATGCAGTCTGCGGGACCACCACTCACTCCGAAAAAATTCTTCTTCGTCTGAACAATTCGAAGCGGTTTATGAAGGGTCAGCGAGTGCCCTGTCGTACTCATCTCTTCGAGAGGCGCGACAACCGTCACGTCGCCTAACTTTGAAAGGTATTCGTAAAGAACCTGAATGCCTCGGGCATGCACACCATCATCATTTGA
>JBGSHQ010000216.1:0-21892 GCA_041752095.1 Bdellovibrionia bacterium | reverse complement strand
ATAGTTTTGTACCTCGGAAAATATCGAAGCTGGATCGTGGTTTCCAAGAAGAAAGGTGATTGAACGCCCTGGTTGTTTTAAAAATTTCCGAAACGCGGCAAACACCTCCGAGTGCCCAGAAATGATTTTCTTTATTTTCGCTAGGGCATGATGCGCATAAACACGATCCGGAAGCTGTCCCTCGACCTTAACCTGGATTGAATCAAAAAAATCACCCGCAAGGATCAGTTCCAGTTCTGAATAAACGCTCGACGAACCATAATATTCTAAGAACTCACTAAGAGCGGCATCGTCCTCGAAATGTTCAAATTCTGTCGTGTCCTTACCGGCTCCAAGGTGAAGATCACTAAGAACCACGATCGCTGAGGACTTCTCCATTTACCCGCCAGCGTAGCGCTGTACGGACAAAATATCACGCGCAAGATCCTCAGTGGAAAACTCACCATATGTGCAACCAGCGGCACCCATTTGTGCGGTTCCGCCGAAAACCAACTGACCGCCGACCAAAACGGACGGCGAGGTGTAGTTTCTACGAATATCTACAGGATTTAGAGTTTCAACATCGACCGCGACGTAAGCGAACGAATTTTCAGTAAGATAAGAAAATAACTTTTCAGCGTTCGGACAGCCCTGGAAAAAAATAACTTCAATTTTTGAAGGTGCTTTATCCGAGATCACATCGACTACCCAGTCTTCTTAGTTCGGTCGATGACTTCTTCTTCAATTTTTTTAATATCGTCTTCGCTTTCCTGGATGCGTCGATCAAGAAGGCGAACTGCCGCTCTTGCAAGAGTCTGGAGCTGCGATTTATACCGTCCGCAATGCTCGCACATCATCAGATGCAGACGTAGTTCTGCACGCCTCATCAGCGACAAGCGCTCGTCTGAACTTATTAGTCTTACGATCTCTTTACAGGATAACAAGACGTCACTCTCCTTGGCGAATGCCCTTACCTTCAACGCACTCGCGGAGGCGATTCCGCGCACGATAAAGGAGCACTCCTAAGTTAGTGACCGAGACCCCAAGAATCTTACAGATCTCGGGCGTATCTTTCTCTTCGATTTCACGCAGGGAAAAGGCCATTTTCTGCGAATCTGTAAGCCTTTCCATGCATTTTTCAATAGTTCCAAGGAGTTCTGACCCCGTCAAAAAACCCTCTGGGTCGGCGGGTGGTTTAATCCAGTGCCCAGCGGCGCTAAACCGCTTCTCTAGAACCTCCTCAACCGGGTCTGGGGAATCAAAGCGATTTCGATCCCGTCTCATTTCAGACGCCTTGTTGTAAAGAATCCGGAAAAGAAAGGTTCGAACGTGAGCCCGGCCTTCGAACTTAGAAACGGCTTCAAAAAAAGTGGCCCAAACGCTTTGGGTAAGTTCGTTCGCCGCGTTTTTATCAAACCCCATACCCATCGATGCTCGAAAAAGCTGACGTGTATAGCAATGGACTAACTCGGAGATGGCACTATGATCCCGCGCTCGCAATTTTTTTAGAAATTCGTCCGACCTGAAGGTCGACTCCGTTTGTTCCAACGATGCCATAGGGCAAGGCTAGCTCTAAAATGTTTATATGTAAACATTTGACGCCCTTTCCTGAGCTCCTTGCACCTTCTGCAACTCCAAAAGTGTGGATTTACTCAACTCCGGCATCAAACGCTTAACGCGGCGAACATGAGCAGGAAATATCCGTTCAAAATAAGTAACCCCCGCTGGCGAGAGCGCGAGCAAGAACCTTTTGCTCTTACGCCCCAAAGCGTCAGGGACACTCCGCGTAAGACCTTCGGATTCAAGCCGTTTAAGAAACATAGAAATATTTCCGCGCGTAACAAAGAGCCTCTCGGCCAATTCGATCGCAGCCATAGGCCCATCAAAATAGAGGTGAAATAAAACCTGAAATCTCGGGACGCTGCACCCTTCCTTTTGAAGCTCTTTTTCAAGCGGACGAAAAACACTCTGAAACGCCAACATGATCGTTCGCCAACTCCGAACGTGCCCTCCGCCTAGTAATTCCTTCATCCTCTTTTTTGCCGGCCCATTTTCGACGCACTTCCGCCCCAAACCTAATTCCGATTTATCCCGACGCTCAGCTTTCATCATTGAAGGAGTTTTACGTCGAAAGTTCCTGGTGTCAAAGAGAACAACAACTTCCTTTCTCAGATTTACTTTCGCCAATCGAATACCGAGCAAGCGTCCATAAAATCATGAAACCAGCCATAACGGTACCTTTTAGCGTCCCCGTGATTTTCGAAACGCCGATCCGCTTACGATAACGGACGGAAACTTCTCCCACCCGAAGTCCATATCGCAAAGCCTTCACCTGCATTTCGATCGTCCACCCAAAGTTGGTGTCGCACATTCGTATCTGCTTTAGCGCTTCGGAACGAATTACACGAAATGGCCCTAAATCGCTAAATCGGTACCGATATCGAAGAAACATCAGGTAAGTCGCAAGCCAGTTACCAAACCGCGCCTGTGGAAGGAGTGCGCCAGGTTCAGCTCTCCCAGCAGTACGACTCCCGACTACGAGGTCGAGACCGCGAGATTCGAGTTCACTCACCAGATCGGTCATATCTTCGGGGCTATCACTGTAGTCGGCATCTAAAAATATATAGAGATCCGGGTTCTCCTTCTCAGCGGACGCGATTCCAGCTAGGCACGCCGAACCATAGCCACGTCGTTCTTCTCGAACGACAACAGCTCCTTTTGAACGAGCTACAGCTCCAGTCTGGTCGCTACTTCCGTTATCGACGACAATCACGCGAACTCTGAACTCTACTGGAATGTGATCTAAAACCAATCCGATGGATTTCTCTTCATTGTAGGCGGGAATGATTACTACCGTACGCATGCGGTCACCTCTCCGTTCCAGAACCAATGCGTGAAGGGATTTGTTCGGATGTGGATCCTGGCACGACAGGGGTGGAAATAATTTCCGGCGGCTCGCGCCGAACTTCTTTAACGCCCTGTGAAACACTTCTTAACTGTAAATCACTATGCGGTGGAAGGAGTGCATTTGCGATACATCCGGAAACGACACTAACGCCCCCGGGATCAAACTCGATCGAGTCTTGTGACTGGTCAGAAAATGAGCAGACCGCCGAGGATGTCATAATTTCCCCTGCATAGACTGGACTTACTCCGAGACAGACAACGGCGGTGAGAGTGAAATTATTCGTCTTTCTTTTCAGAGCAGCAATCCTCGCTATCGGTGCACTCCTTGGTGCATTTTTTTGATCGTTTTTCTTTCATTTTCTTCCGAAGCTCTTCACGCTTCTCGGTTCGGCTATCTCCGCCTTGTTCCTCGCTACTCGTAGAACCTCCACCACTTTCTGAACCAGAGGCGAAAACGGGATTCGGGGAGGCGACCGAGAGAAGTAGACCTAAAGTGAAGACCGATACGGAAACATAGACCATTTCTTTCATATTTTTTTTTCTCTCCTTTTACATGCTTACTGTTACACCGGTCGAAACCGAGTGATCCGAATAAGAACTACCCGCATAGTTCGAATCTTTCTGAACAAAATCATAAGCGGCACTCACTGAAATCGATCGAGTGACAGAGTATTTCATCGGTACCGATACTCTCCATTCGCTATCGGTTCGGAGTGCTCCTCCGAGAATATTGGCTTCTGGATCAGCCCGAAAGTGATCAAAGCTCTCACGCGCATAAGAGGCGGTTGGAGAAAAAGTCAGACTCTTCGAAATGGGTAAAGTCATCTTCTCTTGGATACGAAATGTACCTGAATCGCGTGCGCCAAAAATGCGATCTTTATTTTTCCGATAACTTGGTGTTGTGACGAAAACCAATTTACCCACTCGATATTCCGCTACAAGTGAGCCCTCGCCGGAAGACTCCTCGAGAAAAGGGTGACTTGCACCGATGGGTGAAGCTGCTCCGTCGCTGAAGTCAGCGGGTCGCTCACTGTAAGTCTTATTCTCCAGTACGCCCTTCACCGACAAAGAAAACGCTTTCGAGAAAACTCTCTTAAGCTTCAGATCTAACCCATAGGAAGTATAATCGTTCTTAAATGTGTTACCCCGGTCTTCGGTAATCGTGGAATAGCGACGAATTTTTCCGCTCGCACCTGCTTCAGCCGAGTACGCTCCCTTCGTCCATGCGGCGTAGAGGCGAGAGTCAGGCTCGAAATAACGCTGCTCAAGCGCAGCTGTTTCAGTCGAGGTGATCTGGAGAGGAACCCGCCCCGCAGAATAAATTCCACCCAGATCGCCACCCAACTCCCACTGTTCTCCAAGAAAGCCAATTAAAGTAAATCGTGCTTCCGCCTTTGATTCGTTGCCCAGGTTTTTTGAAGCGCCGTCGGTAAACCGTTTTAGATCCGCACTCAGAGCAGTATTCAAAACTGTCACTTCCGAAAGTAAATATTCAGCGCCAACCGATGGAGATATCTTGAGGTAGTTCCCCGAGGTCGGGGTACTCAATTTTCCAATATTCGAAGAGGTACCAACCACTAGGCCAACATCGGCATTCAGTTCAACCGTCTTCGAACCATCGGACTCGGACTCTTGTGTAGGCGCCTTGGATTGACTCACGTTCACGGTCGAAGCGAAACTCGCATGCGAAACAGAAACAACCGCTGCAATAACTGCAAGTGATCGGGTAGAAATTGTAACTTCGGATAGGATCCAGAAATGCTTCATATACTAACCTTGCTCCGGAATTTCGCTCTCCGAACCGCTGCCTGGAGGTGGACTACTCGGGGTGGGCGATGAGCTAGGACTAGGTGTCGGTGTCGATACCTCCGCCGATTCATTGAGTAACCAATCGTAACCACTAAACTTAATTTTCATTCCCTCGACGGCACCTGGATCGATCACCGAAACGTATTTAGAAAAGAATTTTTTTACAGAACCAAAAGACCTCACGAAATCATCGTTAAACCAACTCAGGATCTGAGAAGTCTTAATTTCATTTCTCTCCGTGTTGATCGTGGTGCTTCTACCGGAATTCACAAAATCAGAAGCGAGTTGATCCAGGTCGGAATCAATTTGATCCGCGCTTATTGCCCGATTTGAGATCGGGGGGCACCCCTTGGAAGCGCATACAATCGCGAAATGAATTCTCGCGTCACCCATCGGTCTTAGGATTTTGTTTTCGACATCATTTAAAGAAACGGTTCGACCTGCGATCTTCCACTGAAATTGATCCCACACCTTCGAGTCTAGACGATCAATATTTCGAATGCTTCTCTGACCGGGATAGGAACTTCCGCCCTCTCCAATAGTCGAGGCATAGCGACTGAGAATGAGTTGAAGAGTCATCGCATTATAGGCGTTAACGTAAAAGGCTTTGCGACCGTCTGCCGTCATAACGCTTACATCTGCCCGGGACATCGCGGCGAGGACGGATTCTAGCGATTGAACGTCACTTCGATTTTGAATCCAAACTGAGTAACGAACTAGTCGACTCGAATCGACGTACTTCGATAGCAAGCTCGTGAAAGAGACTTCCTGCTCTCTCCCATATGCGCCCGAGTCGACTTGACCCTGAGAATAACGCTGTCCTAGATCCGAGCCGCACGCGTTCAGCGCTAGGGGCAGTAAACACAGCAGCGAGGAGGCGAAAAAGGATTTCGCACGAATTCCGTCAGGATTTCTGTAAGATTTCGACAGCCGCATCACTAACCTCCAAGGAGTGTTCTTTGATATAGATCGACGGTTAGTGATCTAAGGACCCAGATTCTTACAATGATGAACAAAAATAGATCACTAATTGTCGGGCTCACACTTTTTGGACTGATAACGTCATGTATTTACTATTTTAAAATTCCGGCTGGAAATCAGGCCTTCTTGCCCTACTTGGGTCTCTATACGTTCCAGTTTCTTATCTTTCTGGGCTCTATCCAGCTGGTCCGCATGAAATGGGTCCCACTCTCATGGATAGTCGGAACTGCGCTGATTTGTCGTCTTCTACTTCTTTTTAGCGATCCGATCCTGGAGAACGATTATTGGCGCTACCTGTGGGACGGTCGGGTTCTCGCGCATGGAATCAACCCATACGCTTACAGTCCTATGAGCCCGGCACTTGATCACCTAGACACGGCCTACCGGAAACTGATCGGCTTCAAACAATACGGAACCATATATCCGCCGTTTTCGATTTTAGTTTTTGCACTCACGCACCTCATTGCCGGAGATTCACTCTTAGCCCTAAAAATCACCCTCACTTTTTTCGACTTTGCCACGGGGCTTATTCTCATCGCTTGGCTCCGGCGTTCGGGATTGGATCCCAGATGGAGTGCGTTGTACCTTTTAAATCCACTCGCACTGAAGGAAGTCGCGAACTCCGGGCATCTGGATTCGATCGCGGTCTTTTTCTCAACCCTTGCGGCCTATCTCCTTTGGCTAAGCACACGGCACAAAAAACAATCTGCACTGTCATTGGGGGCGTGGGTGTCGCTCGCGGTCGCGATTGCATCGAAGCTCTATCCCGTCTGCTTTATCCCTCTATTTATAAAGAAAGATATAAATAGAGTGCGCGGTCTAGCGACTCTCGGTGCGGTACTTTTCGTTTTTTACGCGCCTTTTGTTTGGGTCGGAACTCAGATGCTCAATGGGCCAACTGCTTTTGCTAAGCACTGGGTTTTCAATGCTAGCGTTTATCGAGTTTTCCAAAGCCTTTCAGAGATTGCGCTTTCAGCTATTGAGCGCTTCGAAATTCTAAGTCCGAATTCTATCCTTCATTTTCTAGAGGAGGGGCGTCTCGCAAAGATCATGGTCGGCGCGGTATTCGGAGGATTTGTACTCTACAAGACCTATCGATCCAAGAATTCGAGTGACACCTTGGCGATTGAATTAACTTCGATTCTGGGTTTTCTACTCATCGTTTCGCCCGTAGTTAACGCCTGGTACGTGCTCTGGGTGCTACCTTTCGCAGTCCTCTCAATGAACAATCCTTGGCTGATATTTTCATACCTAGTGATCGCAAGTTACTCCTGGTGGCACTCAATAGAGACGGCCCCCATCTATAGATGGGTCGAATACATTTCATTTTTTCTGCTGATTTTTATTTATCGCTTACGAAATTCTGATAGCAAATTGGCGGAGTAATTCAATCCCAGCCGCTCTTTTCAGAAACGGTTGTAGCTGATCGCACTATCTATCTCGCTAAGGTATTGAGGCAGTCCAATCTTCCTTAAAGACTCTACTCAAATGGGCTGAGTCAATATCATCACAATATTTTGCCTTCGCGGTGCGGGTTAATGCTTCAGAAACAACGAGGAAGGGCTTGAATGGCTGCCGGTTGCGCCTCGGGAAAAAGATGGCTCCGTCGTTTGGAAGCGTCTTGATTGCTACTGGCACGTTTGAGGTACACCTGAAATCTTCCGGGTGTACCAGATAGGTAACTGCAAAAAGATCGAACGGGATAAATCCCGGAAGGCCTGGGAACACCGTCCAAAGTTTTCGCCAAAGGTGGGATTTTTTTGATAGCCACTGAAGTGCGGGAAAATTCGAATTGGACATTTGCCGAAGTGTCCGGCGAGTGATGAGCTGATTTCGCATTGCCTCGGTCGGAATGAGAGTTAGATTCACCCCAGAATTCAGAATAGCTTGGATGGAGCGCAAATCATGATCGATATTCGTATCGGGAAGGCGCGCGCGCCATGTACCTAGCCTGACAAAGTTCTCGAGTTTACGGCCGCCGGCGAAAACAAGTTCGTCAATCCTCTCCACTAGATCCGGCCGAAGCCGCACGAGTGTGCCAATGTTTGTTGCAGGACCAATAGAGACGATTGTTAAAGGAGCCGATTCGAGTGCCGAGGCAAGAGCGCGAGTTGCAGAGGTGCCTATTCCTAAATCGCTGGCCGAGAACGAACCACGGTAAACTGGCGGTGGTGTCCTTCCAAGCAGCTCGGAAATATTCTGAATAATAGGTTCCATTAAATCCAATTGACTAAGGTTACCATACACGGTCGAGAGCCCGACAATTTGAAAGTCGTGCGAGCGCGAAAGTGCATAGGCAAGCGCGTACCCATCGTCGACGTCATGAAACGGAATGCCCGCTGATATATCAAGATCAATCCAGAGCCTTCGTTTCTCAGAGGCTATGGAATTGCTTACGTTAAAGAATTGAGCGGCAATGAGAAAGCAAAGAATCAAACGCGGGATCATTTGATAAGTTTCTCCATGAGCTTCGACTTAAATTCCGGATCGGCGCGCCCGCAGAAGGTGCTCCGCGATCCGTCTTCTAAAGCATCTGTAGCGATGAGGTAGGGTTTTCTCATTGCGTTTGTGCCCTGCATACGCTCCTCGGTGCCATCGTCTGGGAGAACCTGGATCTCTAATTTTACGTCTTCGCAGTGGTAGAGAGAGAGATCGGTTAAGAACCCTACCGCGAGTGCATCAAAGGGATTAAAGCCGTTCACCCCAAAGGTGCTCTGCCAGAGGTGCAGCCAGTTCATTGCGCTTTTGGCTAACCATTGCTTGGTCTCATTCCCGTGGCTAAGTAACTTCAGGTCAGGCTCTTCGATCCAGAAGCGAGATGAGATTTCAAACGGAGTTAGAACGAGTGGCACTTTCGAACTGAGAAGCACTCGAAAGGCCTCCGGGTCCTGCTCGAAATTAAAATCTCGGTGAGCTTTAAGATTGCTGGTTCCGGTCGTGAACCGCTGACCGGGTCTTCTGCCCGCGACGGCAATAATCGCTTTGATCTTCGAGGCGAGCTCTGGATGGAGACTGAGCACAGTAGCGATATTCGTGGCGGGCCCAAGAACTAAGAGCGTAAGGTCTTCCCGGCCCAGAGCTTCGGAGAGAGCAAGGGAAGCACTCGTCTCCCTTTTGAATTCACCCGCCTTTTCGGCACCTCGAAAGACCTTAATCTTTTGATCGCCAGATAGGCTTTGGGTCAGTCGCTGTGCAATCGGGTAAGCATGTGCCTGGTCCGTGTTTCCAAAAACAGTGCTGATTCCTCGGATCGAAAGTTGAGGTGAACGAAATGCAAAAAGCATCGCAAGACCATCATCGACATCGCGGTCAGGCTCTCCCACACTTGGATCCGTATCAATCCAAACGCGAACTGGAGATATACTATTTGCTTTAGGGACGCTTTGACATGAAGCGAAGAGAATACTCAAAATGGGGGCAATCAATTTCACGAATCGCTTCATAGTCACTCTTTAGCCTTGCCGATATTGAGCAACCATCTCTCGTGACTGGTCGAGGAGGCTAGTCTTTTGTGACAGCGTGAGATGAACCGGGAGCTGGGCTACGCCGAGTAACCTTCTCATGATTTCTGCTCCTGAGAATGCTTGAATGAGAGCGACGTCAAGACCGCTTCGCTTCTCTAGGTACATTTCCAGAATTCCGTCCGGAAGTTCACTCGGCTGCTGTGCCATTTTTAAATGAGCGATAAAAACTCCGAGGTCGAATTCCGGAGGGCCGAGAAATCCGAATTCAGGGTCTATCACAAAGGGCCCATTTGGCGCACGGAGCCAGCTGCCTGGATAAAAGTCGCCATGTAACAGACTTGAGCCGCGATCAGCGAGGTAGAGTTCCCCCAGCCGGTGAATCTTCGATACATAAACCTGATCCCGTTTTAACGAACCAGCAGCATCGCTCATTCCCGGCGTAATCGCATCCAGGTCAATCCCGTTTTCGCTCAAAAGTGGAATTTTGAAGATATGCTCGTGGTTGAGCTTTCTCATTTCGCTATTTAGCCCCATTTCCTGGGCACTCACTTTTAACGAGTGGAGTTCAGAGAGATAGTCGGCAAGAGACCTTGCTTCTTTGAGAGTGAGAACTTCGCCCGCGTAAAGAGACGAAAGATCTTTTGCGTCTCTCAGAGCTTCTAGAAAAAGAATGCGGGAAGCTCGATCCACGCTCAAAAGCTTTGGCATCTTGCTTTGGCAGGCGGTCGATTGGCTTACGGATTGATAAAAACGAGCCTCAAAAAGCGCGCGGTCCCAAGGGGCCGGAATCGAGGGGTACTTCTCTACCCAAGGTCGGGCTTGTTTAAGAACGAAATCACGTTCGAGAGTGCTGACAAGCACGGTGCAGTTCATGTTTCCATCACCTAGCTTAGCCGCTATCGTCACTTTCTCTGCCCCAGTCGATGAGGACCGGAGAAAACCGCGATCTTCCAAATAGCGCTGAAGTCCATTGATGTCAGCGACGTCTAAGTAAAAGGCATCAGGATGGAGTTTCTCAAATTCGGTCCGATTCATTTCATATTCCTTAGCCATCCTAATAGCATGACTGCCGTCAAAACCATCCCAACGGTCATCAGTCTCCATGCTTCGAGGACATATCCCTTTGCGTTCGGATTGTAGGTCAAGCAAAAATGAACAATTTGATCAGCCAGCGCCCCAATCCCTCCATTTGAAGCCTCAACCAAAGATAAACGTAACGATTTTTCCGGGAACTGAATCCCGTAGAGGGACCGTGAAATCTTCCCATTCGGCGTCAAAACGAAAATGGCGGCGGCATGGGCCGCTGTACCTTTTTGATCAGTCGAAAAATTAGTTCGCGTAAATTTTAGCCCAGTTCTTGTCGGCTTTACCTTTTAAGGCAGGTTGTCCAGCGATCCATTGATCCCGAGCCGGTCCCATCGAAGTGCTAAACAAGTACAAGACTCCGTCTTGAATCAGATAGCTTGCCTGATTAATGTCGAGTTTTTTACTCATCATTCCAATAGCGGTAGCGCACCATCCGCCGTAGGCCGGGATATACTTTTCAGGATTGTTATCAAACTCATCAGCATTCGCTTGGCTTGCGAACTGGAATACGACGTCGTTGAACACGACCTCAAAGTTCGCGACGCCCTGTAAAGGCGCTCCGGTAAAATAAGAAACCAAGTCATATCCGTGCACGGCGACACCGCCGGTTTGATTGAAATGCTTTTTGAATTGCTCATCCCCGCTCGCAACCGCGTGCTGGGATGCCGTAAACAAACAAAGAACGCCTAGTAGAATGGACTTCATCATAAAACTCCTTATCGATTTTGGTTCGAGATTGAACTCGTATTTCGGAGTTAGTGATCGAGCTGTCAGTATTCTTACACATTTTTTTAGGGACTTTAAAAATAGTCAGGGAATTTGACGAGTAGAATCAAAATAATTATAGCTGCGCCCCAAAGAATCAGACTACGTCTGTTCCTCGGTCCACAATTCTCACCGTCTGGCCCCATTTCGCAGACCGAATCACCGCGCCTTCTAAAAGCTAACAATGCCGACAGGCCGAAAAGCAGGACCGCGAAACCAATCAAGTAACCTCGATACCGCTCAAAGAAGTCTAATTCCAAGGCAATGCCCGTGATCCCAAGGAAACCCAAGAGCACAGGAAAAAGGCAGCAGGCCGAAGCGAGCGCTCCCGTCACAAGACTCATTCCTAAAAGAACAATGGGCGGTCGCGATCGGATTTTCATTTTAGCTCATTCAAGGACCAGTCATAATCCAAAAATCGCACCGGCACCTTCCGAGCGCGAATCAAAATACGATCAGATTCGTTAGTGGTGAAGCGATCGGCGAGGAACGCCTCAAGGGAACCAAATTTTTTCACGAAGTCATCGCCGTACCACTTAAAAATGGAAGAAATTTCTAGCTTCTTCGAGTCCGACAAAAAGCGGTTTCGTGTCGTATCGGAGAGAAAATCGTGAGCAGCGGATTCCAGCTGGGCTTCTAAACGTGACGCCTGGTATGCCTCCACACGAAGGGCCGGACACCCAACCGAAGCACAAACCACCGCAAAGTGGATCCGGGGCTCGTTGAAACTCTTTCGAATCATATCGTGCTCGACGTTATCGAGATTTCGATCGAGTCCGAATAACTTGAAAAACTTCTTCTTCCACGCCGATGAAAAAACAGATCCGAGATCCCGGATCGATTTTACGGGGTAATTGTCAACGATCAGCTTTACCGTAAAGGCGTTATAGCCGTTGATTAGAAATGCGAGTTTCTGATTTTCAGTAAAGGTTAAAAATTCTGCGTCTGTTACCGCACTGAGTGAACTTAAATATGCCTCGAATATCACTGGGTTCGCTTTAATCGCTTTGTAGTTAACCTGCGTTGCCAGACCCTTTTGCACAACGCTCGACTTCAGAACACTCGACCACTGCGCATGGGTCTGATCAAACGCGGCTAAAGAATCCGTAGGAGATCCCAAGAAACAGAGGGCAATTAGAAAAGCGGGCAGGTGTCCGGTGTAAGTTTTCATAAATTCCTTAAAATAAACGAAGGATAATCTCAATGACTGTTAGTGACAGCAAGCTTCGGTTTGTTACATAATTATTTCATGGCTTCGAGCGTCTCTAAATTTCACATTCTTATCGCGACCTTCGGAGTTTTACTCGTAGCGTACGGTTTCTCCTCGAAACGTGACGTGGTGAAGGAAGACATCCAGACGGAACGAAAAAGTTCGATTGCAAAGCTTTACGCCGAGTACGAAAAGGACCTGCAAGGGGTGCCCGCGGTTTCAGTGGACAAACTCATTGGAGCCCTAAACCGCGTCCTTTTCATCGATGTCCGAACGCCCAAGGAGCGCGAGATTTCAATTATTCCTGGCTCGTTTTCTAAAGAAGAATTCGAAAAAAAACTAAGGACCGAACCCGCTCTTACTCGAGATCGGACACTGGTCGCTTACTGCACAATCGGGTATCGCAGCGGACTGTACGTAAAGGAACTCATAAAGAGGGGCATTACGGCCCAGAATCTACAGGGCGGAGTTTTATCCTGGGCCGAAGAACATCAGCAATTCGTCACTTTAGACGGGGCGCCTACGCGGAAGGTTCACGTCTACGGAAAGAAATGGAATCTCCTGCCCGAAACTTATGAGGCTACTTGGTAGCGATTAACTCTCATCCCCGATGTGTAATTCCCGTGATGAGTCGTTCACTAGTCCAACTGCCAAAAAACCGCATCAGATCCTCTGAAAGACCCACTTCTAAGGTGCCATCGTTTGACTGCGCTTGGACACGCTCTAAAACCTGAGCTAGAGTTTCGCCCCTTCGAAAAGACTCGATCGCTACCGCCTCGTTAGGCGAAGCACTTCGAACTGTAACTACTCCCTCAACGCAACTCATGAGATAAAACTGCTCACTCCCACCGTCGATTCCTGCAAATTTAACCGGAGGCAGCCTCTCATTCCAAATCTCTACGAGCGGCAAGCGAGAGGATAGAATTCGGATGGACCTAGAAAAGACGATTTTCAACCTCGGCCAGTCGCATTCTTTCAGCGACAAAAAAGCAGAGGGATCAAATTCATTTCCATCGTCCGAGTAGAAACACTCTGTCGCATTCCATTCTAGGTCGGAAACGACTTTGAGCGATTTGAATTCTCTAGACATTTCGTGGGTAGATATAAAGTTGGGAAGTTCTCTCCCAATTTCACCGATATTTTTGTACCGGGATGGATGGCGCTTTAAGTAGTCCGCGATGAGTTTTTGAAAACCATATTCTCCGACTAATTCCTTCACGCGCTTGTAGTCAGACTCCAGAGCCTCAAGGATTCTGGCAAAGTAACCCTCGGCATAAATGTCTAGTCGCTCGGTGACCCCCAATTTTTCGTCGCCTGAAATGCAATCAAGCGCCGACGGAATGGGTTCTAGGTAGCGAGGAAGGTCGCGAGGATCGGCGTCAGGAATTTTTTCAGCAAGAGCCGCTTCAACCCCTCTCGGGTCAGTAATAATCCACCTCATCCATTCTTGAAGCTCACGAAGATTCAAAGATCTCTCTACCCGCTTCACCGGAACTCCTTTCCTAGAATCGTCTCGGCCTTCCGGGCCTCTTCAAGTAGTACATCAAAACTTGGAATCTTTGCGTCCCATTCGATCAGAGTCGGAGTTTGTGGAAAGCGAGAAGTCGCGTACGAAAAAAGATCCCAGACTGGATCACATACCGGTGCATCGTGGGTGTCTATTAATCCGGACTTGGTCTGCGAATGCCCAGCAAGGTGCATTTGCGTGACGGATTCAGGCACAAGCGCATCGAGGTACTCCTTAGGATCGAACGACTGATTTTGAGCGGAAACGTAGACATTATTAACGTCGAGAAGCACTCCGCAACCCGTTCGTTTAGAAATTTCCGCGAGAAACTCCCATTCCTTCATCTCTGAATGCGCGTAGGAAAGATATGCAGACACATTTTCCATCACGATGGGGCGCTTTAAAAATTCCTGAACCTGCATGATTCGGCTGCTGACAAGACCTAACGCCTCTTCAGTGTAAGGAAGGGGTAAAAGATCGTGAAGATTCTCTCCCTTAACGCCGGTCCAGCAAAGATGATCTGAAACCCATTCGGGTTCGATCCGTTCAATCAATCCTTTAAGCCGCTCAAGGTACCCGAAATCAATTTCATCGGTGGAGCCGATCGAGAGCGAGACACCGTGGAGGACAATAGGATAATTTTTTCTAACTTTTTCCAAGGTACGGATGGGTCGTCCTAGTCCGCTCCCATTCAATCCCATGTAGTTTTCAGAAATCGCCTCAAACCATCCGATTTCAGGTAAGTTTTCGAGGATGTATGAATAATGAGGGGCACGCAGTCCTAAGCCAACTCCAAGTTGAGATGGTTTTTTACTCATGTGCCCCTCCGAAAAACCTCAGAATTACATTTTCGAGGCGACTTCGAAGTGAATGGTCTTATCTTTTTTCGCAAGCTTATCGCATTTAGCCTTCGTCGTTTCGAGGAACCCTTTTCCCTTACAGCCGTTTTGGCCCGCACATTCATTATCGGCGGTCTTACAAGCGCTCTTAGCTTTGCAAGAGTTAGCGCCTACGCAGTGTCCTTTTTCTTCTTTTCCGCTCGCATTGGCAGGGGCAGAAAGGGCCACCGCACCCAAAATTCCAGCAATCGCAGCGTTGATCATCAAAGTATTCGATTTCATATTCAGTCCTCTTTTTATTCTACGTTAACGGCACGCCGTGACAGGAGTCTTCCTTGTCTCAACTCGATATGCCGATACTCGTTTGTGCATTTCGGGGACCAATTCTTACAACTGAATTTCAGATAGAGCGCAATAACGTACGCCGAGATGCGTTACCACGAGGGACAAACCCTCATCATTTCAAAAAAAATCGGTAAGAAACTTGCACCTACCGACACTAACTCCATGAAACGAGCGCCAGAATGAAGAACCTGACTCTAAAAATATTTGTACTTTTGTTCCTGATCGGTGCGGTCTTTTTGATCCACAGGTACCACTTGACCGAACTGTTCACCCTCGAACAGCTCAAAACTCGCCAAGCCGATTTTGCCGTATATTATTCCGAGCATCCAAATCTGACCCTTGGGGCATATTTCGGGGTCTACATTCTTGCAACTGCACTTTCCCTACCTGGGGCGACAATCCTCACCTTAGGAAGCGGCGCGCTCTTTGGATTCTGGACAGGCATTCTCCTCGTTTCATTCGCTAGTTCCCTTGGTGCGACGCTCGCGTTTCTCGCTTCACGTTTCTTCCTTCGTGATTTCATTCAGACGCGCTTCGCGGATAGATTGAAGACAATCAACGAAGGTGTTGAAAAGAAAGGGGCGTTTTATCTCTTCACTTTGAGACTCATTCCGGGGTTCCCATTTTTTCTGATCAATCTCGCGATGGGGCTAACACCGATCCGCACTTGGACTTTCTACTGGGTCAGCCAACTTGGGATGCTTGCCGGAACCGCAGTATATGTAAATGCAGGAACTCAGCTCTCTCAAATCGATTCTCTAAAAGACATTTTATCGCTTCCGCTTGTAGCGAGCTTCGCTGCGATTGGACTTCTTCCCTGGGTATCCAAAGCAGCACTCAGTTACCTCCGCAACTGGAAGCTCTATCGAAATTTCAGACGACCTCGGTCTTTTGACTACAATATCGTCGTGATTGGTGGCGGGTCCGCTGGTCTCGTCTCGTCCTACATCGCCGCGGCAGTTAAATCCAAAGTCGCTTTGATCGAAAAACACCGTATGGGAGGCGACTGTCTGAACACCGGGTGCGTCCCGAGCAAGGCGCTCATCCGCTCGGCAAAAATCCTTTCCTACATCAGGCGTTCGGAAGAATTCGGACTTGGAAAAGCATCCGTGAATCCCGATTTTTCGGAGGTCATGAAACGCGTAAAGCGTGTCATTACGAAGATCGAACCGCACGACTCGCGTGAGCGTTATCGAAATCTAGGAGTAGATTGCATTGAAGGATCTGCACGAATCCGCTCTCCCTTTGAAGTCGAGGTGAACGGGAAGACCCTGACGACTAAAAATATTGTCGTCGCTACGGGAGCTCGCCCACTTGTTCCAGGCATACCCGGGCTCGACAAAGTTCCTTATCTGACCAGTGATACGATTTGGGATCTAACCGAACTTCCGAAGAAACTTCTAGTCATTGGCGGCGGGCCGATCGGCTGCGAACTAGCGCAGAGTTTCGCGCGTCTAGGATCAGAAGTGACAATGGTTGAAATGGCTCCGCGCCTAATGGTTCGAGAAGACTCGGACGTTTCCACATTCGTTACGAAAAAACTGTCTTCGGAAGGAATTCGCGTTCTTACGTCGCATACGGCGAAACAGTTTTCTTCGGAGTCGGGGCGCAATGTACTCGTATGCGAGGCAGGCGGGAAACCCGTTATTATAGAATTTGACCAGGTTCTCCTAGCTCTTGGACGAAAGGCGAATGTGACCGGGTTTGGGCTCGAAGAGCTTAATGTAAAAATATCGAAACGCGGTACGATCGAGCACGACGAATTCTTACGGACAAATTATCCAAATATTTACGTCTGCGGTGACGTGGCCGGCCCGTATCAGTTCACTCACACAGCAGCCCACCAAGCATGGTATGCAGCGGTGAACTCGCTCTTTAGTCCCTTTAAAAAGTTCAAAGCAGACTACACAGTTATTCCTTGGTGCACGTTTACAGATCCAGAAGTGGCGCGCGTGGGCCTAAGTGAAGACGAAGCCAAGGAGCAGAATATTGCCTATTCAGTAACGAAATACGAAATCGATGACCTCGATCGTGCCATTACTGAAGAAGAAGACCATGGCTTCATCAAGGTCCTCACGCCTCCTGGAAAGGATAAAGTCCTCGGAGTGACCATCGTTGGCGCGCATGCTGGCGAAATCATCGCCGAATATGTTTCCGCGATGAAAAATGGAATTGGGCTGAACTCGATCCTCGGCACGATTCATATTTATCCGACGCTTGCGGAATCGAACAAATACGTCGCCGGACAGTGGAAGAAAGCAAACGCGCCTGAAAAATTGCTCGAATACGTCAAAAAATTCCATGCCTGGAGACGTGCATGAGTTCAGTCATTTTGATCATCCTGATCGGTGCATTTTTAGCTTATGCAAATGGAGCAAATGACAATTTCAAAGGCGTAGCGACCCTCTACGGAAGCGGGACCACAAACTATCGTACGGCTCTCATTTGGGCAACTGTCACAACGCTTCTAGGTTCGCTCGCAGCCTTATTCCTTGCGAAAGCGTTGATCGCTACTTTTTCTGGAAAAGGTCTTGTTCCTGATTCCGTGCTTTTGAATTCTAACTTTCCTCTCTCGGTCGCACTGGCTGCTGGAAGCACAGTTCTCCTTGCCACTCGTTACGGACTCCCCATATCGACCACTCACGCCTTAACGGGTGCCCTGATCGGTTCGGGATTATTTGCTTCATCACAGGGGGTTAATCTCTCTCGATTGGGTACTGCATTTTTCCTTCCGCTTTTAATCAGTCCGATGATTGCGATCGGAGCAACCTTGATTCTCTATCCGATCCTAAGACGAGCGAGGAAATGGTCTGGGATCAAACGTGAAAACTGCCTCTGCATCGGCAACGAGATCGTTCAAGTTGTCCCGTTCGGACTCTCGTCCGAAGCAGCTGTGGCGCAGTTCCAGCTCACTTCGCCCATAAAAACCGGCACTGAAATCAGCTGTCGTGAACAGTACACGGGTAGTTTCTTTGGTATCAGCGCCGCGCAGGTACTAGACTCTCTCCATTTTCTGAGTTCCGGAATTGTAAGCTTCGCTCGAGGTTTGAATGATACCCCGAAAATTACCGCGATATTAATCGCCGTCGGAGCCATCAATCCAAAGCTCGCACTCCTTACGGTCGCCGTCACCATGGCGATCGGTGGAATCAACCACTCGAAAAAAATCGCTGAAACGATGTCTCATCGCGTGACCACACTCAATCACGGGCAGGGCTTCACTGCTAACTTCCTCACCGGCCTAATCGTGATCGGCGCGTCCCAACTCGGATCTCCGGTTTCGACGACCCATGTTTCTTGTGGGTCACTGTTTGGAATTGGCGCGATTACAGGGAATGCAAATTGGAAAACCATTGGCGGCATTCTGATCGCCTGGCTGACGACGCTACCCATTGCGGCCATTTTAGGCGCGACAATCTATTTCGGTCTCGAAAGGGTCATAGGATGAAAAACGTAAAAATAGTTCAATTCCAAGAAACGATTAAAAATAATAATGTCAATTTGGGTCGCGTTCCGCTCACGACACTCCAAGTGAATATCGGAAAACTTTGTAATCAAGCGTGCCTTCATTGCCACGTTGAAGCCGGTCCGAAGCGAACCGAAATCATGGAACTGAAAACCGTTGATCGACTTCTCGTACTTTTACGTCTCGCTCCGGGAATTAAAACTGTGGACATTACGGGAGGGGCGCCTGAACTGAATCCGCATTTTAAATACTTCGTTTCCGAGATCCGAGAAATGGGAAAAGAAGTCATTGACCGATGTAACTTGACCGTCCTTTTTGAACCCGGCCAAGAGGATACAGCAGATTTTCTATATGACCAACGGGTTCAGGTCGTGGCGTCACTTCCTTGTTATTCGAAAGCAAACGTCGACAAACAAAGAGGTAACGGAGTTTTCGATAAGAGCATTCGAGCGCTCCAGATTTTGAATCGACTGGGCTTTGGAAAAGCAGGCAGTGGCCTCACGCTCAATCTCGTCTACAATACCTTGGGTGCAGACCTTCCCCCGCCGCAAGCCGCGCTAGAAAATGACTACCGTGAGGAACTCAAAGAACTCTTTGATATTGAGTTTACGAGTCTTTTCACGATCACAAATATGCCGATCAAAAGATTTCTTCGTGACCTGGAACGAAACGGAAAACTTCAAGAATACATGGAACTTCTCGTAAACAGCTTTAACCCTGACGCTGCAGAATCCGTCATGTGCCGTTCGCTCGTTTCAGTTGGATGGGACGGAAAGCTATATGACTGCGACTTTAATCAGATGCTGGAAATTCCGATCGCATGGAAATCGAAGACCATTTGGGATGTTGAAACACTGCAGCAGCTTGAGAGTGGGGCGATTGCTCTTGCTGATCACTGCTACGGTTGTACGGCAGGTTCCGGAAGCTCCTGCGGAGGCTCTCTTACCTCATGAAACAGTTTTCTATGCTAAATTCAGAAAAGGGAGCCCATCATGCAAAATAACAACAGCACATTCGAATCGGTAAAAGACTACTACGGAAAAGTTCTCGGATCGAATAAGGATCTTCAGACCAGCGCCTGCTGTACCGCCGAAGCCATGCCGGTTCATCTTCGACCCCTTCTGAAAGACATCCATCCTGAAGTACAAGATAAATTTTATGGCTGTGGATCTCCGATTCCATCCGAACTCACTGGACGCTCAGTACTAGACCTTGGATCAGGGACTGGGCGTGATTGTTTTCTTCTTTCTCGGCTTGTCGGAGAAAAGGGTAAAGTCATCGGGCTCGATATGACGGAAGAACAGCTCGCTGTCGCGCGCAAGCATTTGCCTTGGCACACAGAACGATACGGGTACAAAACCGCAAACCTCGAATTTAAGCATGGATACATCGAGGATCTTGAAAGTGCGGGTATTGAAAGCAGCTCTCTTGATCTCGTCGTCTCAAACTGTGTTCTTAACCTTTCCCCCGATAAAAAACGCGTATTCTCGGAGATTTTTCGAGTCCTAAAGCCCGGAGGAGAACTCTATTTTTCGGATGTGTTTGCAGATCGTCGAGTCCCCGAACCATTTCAAAAAGATCCCGTTCTCCTCGGTGAATGTTTGGGCGGCGCACTCTATATTGAAGACTTTAGACGGCTTATGGCACAAGTCGGATGCGCTGATTACCGTATCGTATCTAAAACGAAACTCACTCTCAGCAACGCTGAAATCGAGCGGAAAGTTGGAATGATCGGATTTTACTCAATCACGATCCGAGCGTTTAAACTTGATCTCGAGGACCGATGTGAAGACTACGGCCAAGTGGCGGTCTATAAGGGCAGCATCCCCGAGTCTCCACACCTATTTCTTTTAGACGACCATCATCTCTTTAAATCGGGCATGCCGATGCTCGTATGCAGTAATACTGCCGCGATGCTAAAGGACACAAGGTACTCAAAACATTTTGAGATCACCGGCGAAGCTACAACCCACTACGGACTCTTTGACTGCGGACCGACCAAATCAGTGGGCGCAACAAACTCGGGCGCCACCGGCGCCTGCTGCTAGGAGGCCCATGATTGGTATCATTGGAGGAACGGGGCTTTATCAACTTGAAGGGCTTTCCGACGTTAAACGGCTCGAAATCGAGACCCCTTTTGGAAAACCATCTGCGGCGATAATCGTCGGTAATTGGAATGGAAACTCAGTCGCATTTTTACCCCGACATGGAAGTGATCATTCGCTCCTGCCTGGCGAGATTAACTTCCGGGCGAATGTTTGGGCCCTGAAGTCGATCGGGGTAAGGAAAATCATCAGCGTCTCGGCGGTCGGGAGCTTGGATAAATCAATCGAGCCCGGACAGCTCGCGATCCCCAATCAATATCTGGATTTTACCAAAGGGAAACGCGCTCATACTTTCTTTGGGGATGGCCTCGTCGCCCATATTTCTACCGCTGAACCTTCATGTAAGACACTTGCCTTGGCCGTGAGCGATACCGTGAAAGGCCTCGGGTCTTTTATTCATACGGAAAAAACGTATGCCTGCGTGGAGGGACCAAGACTTGGAAATCGAGCCGAGAGCTGGTTTATGAAACGAAACGACTGCCATCTCGTCGGAATGACAAATGTACCAGAAGTGTACTTAGCCCGAGATGCGCAGATCTGCTATTGCACGGTCGCCGTCGTTACTGACTACGATTGTTGGCTTGATGACCCTTCCGAGCACGCGAGCGTCGATAAGGTATTCGCACTCTATAGAAAAAATATCGCGCGGGTGCAGGATATTCTTGGGAATATTATGAAGATGGACCTACCAAAAGACTGCACCTGCCGACACTCACTCAGTGGAGCCGTCATGACCCCAGAAAGTGCCCTTACACCAGAGAAGACGTCACTTCTGAAGTTATTGCGAGAATGAAGTGACTAGTCTGAATGATTTATCCATCATCATTCCGATCGGCCCCGGTGAAGACCAGTGGGTCCACCTATTAGAGGATTTGGAATCAGCGCGAACTCGCGCAGAAATCATTCTGGCCGCGACCGAAGAACACGCATCACTCGGAAAGGATTTAAAAGAAGGTATTCGTTGCACGTTTTCGCCTCCAGGACGAGCGATTCAAATGAATACCGGAGCTGCGGCAGCCAAGCGAACCTTTGTATGGTTCATTCACGCGGATACTCGAATCAGCCAAGACTCCATCGCCCATCTTTTGATTTCACTTGAGAGCGATCCGTATGCTCTCCATTTTTTAGACTTACACTTTAACGGCGATGCGGGAGGCCGGACCGTCCTAAACGATTGGGGTGTCCGACTACGCTCCCATTTTTTAAAACTCCCTTTTGGTGATCAGGCCCTTTGCCTCGATAGAAACATCTTTAATCGATTAGGTAAATTCAATGAACATACCCAATATGGCGAAGACCATTTATTGGTCTGGGCCGCTCACCGCAATTCCGTATCCGTAGTTCCAGTTGGGTCGACCATCACTACGAGTTCCCGCCGCTACAAAGAAAACGGCTGGCTAAAGACGACGCTAAGAACCGCAGGGTTAAC